>JAGUZM010000042.1 GCA_020060805.1 Deltaproteobacteria bacterium
CTTAACAGGAGGTTTCTCTTTTGCATAGCTGTGAACTTCTCTCTCGCTATGCTATATGGGGGAGTGTTTCCTTTCTCCTTCCTCATATATAACGTACATTATATTATCATTTGACGGCTCCGATGAATGTGCTACAGAGCCCCCATGCCGCGAAAGAGCCGGTTAGATGCCCCAGTCGCATTGCACCATGTCATCGGGCGTGGGATCGCTCGGAGGAGGATCTTTCTGAGCGATGCTGACGGTGACAGTTTCCTCGATCGCCTGCGATTTTTCGTGACTGGGGGAAAATGGGGACAACAGTAAGATATTGACTTCTTTCAGATCAAAGTATGCTGAGGCGGTTTGAAGGTTTATCATTCGACCGCCTCTTTATTTTTGTGATCCCAACGGCAACACGACCTCGAAGGCTGATGGCGGCCTGCAGACCAAACAGATCTACGATGTGGAAGACCGATTGGTGAGGGTAGAAGATGGTTCTGCTTCAGTTGTTGTAACCTACTACGACGATCCCTTCGGCAGGAGGCTGCAGGAGCGGCATTTCAGCCCTTTGTTGACATCATATCTCCTTTTCAGTATCCTGCTTGTCATGCTAAGGTCCCGTCACTGTTCACCTTAGCCGCGATCAAACCGGACAGATCCGGTCAACCAAAACCAATACTGGTGGCACATCGATGAAGAGGGCGAAAATAGTCATCCCTACAGAGGAGGTCGATGAATTCTGCCGAAAATATAATATTCGAAGGCTCGCTCTGTTTGGTTCCGTATTAGGGGATGATCTCACTTCGGACAGCGATGTGGACGTACTCGTCGAATTCGAACCAGGAACGAGAATGGGATTAAAGTTTTTCGCATTGCAGGATGAGTTATCACGGATCTTGGGCAGAAAGGTAGACCTCAATACCCCTGGTTTTCTGAGTAAGTATTTCCGAGACAAGGTCATGGAGGAGGCCGAGGATCAGTATGCCTCCGGACAAGGATAGAATCCGCCTACGACACATGCTCGATCATGCCACCGAGGCGATGCAAATGGCCTCGGGTCGGGAAAGGACGGATCTTGACACCGACAGGCAGTTGAACTTGTCCCTGGTTCGTTTGCGGGAGATCGTAGGCGAAGCAGCAACCCGCGTATCCGAGCCCACACGAAGAATTCATCCCGAAATAGCCTGGCAGGAAATCGCTGGACTTCGCAATCGTCTCGTACATGGCTACGATGAGGTGGATTTCGACATCCTTTGGGACATCATTCAACTGGACCTCCCGCACCTCATTGCAGCGCTGACCTCAATCCTGGCACAAAAACAATCGTAAGATGACCCAACCGCATTGCACCATGTCATCGGGCGTGGGATCACTCGGAGGAGGAGCCTTCTGAGCGATGCCCACCGCGATAGTCTTCTCAATCCCCGGTTGAGAAGCTTGTTAGGCTACTCGGTCATTACCGACCTTCACAAAGGCCAAACCCAGCTTGCGAATCTTTTACCCCTCAAGCAGCCGGCGGTCAGTTGTGCGGTTGCAAGGGGGGCTGATTTGGTACGAGACCGACAACACTTTATTGAAGGCTGGAAGTAATAAAATAATGTCCGGCACTCGCCCGCCGGGGAATCAGGGAGGCTCCTTTATTGTTGCACTCATCCGGGATCCTGTGTTATTGAAGACGCTTAACTTTCACCACGAAGGAGAAGGCCATGAACCCAAAAGCAACCGTCTTGGAAGCCAGGAAGAAGATATCTCAGGCAAAACTCGATACCCGGCGCATTTTCCTGAAAGAGAAAGGCCTTACCGACGAAGCGATCAGGAAAGACGTCACGATCAGAAAGCTGAAAGCCGAACTGAGGAAATCGGATTACCGGATGGCCGCCATCGCCGCTCAGGAGGAAACAATGCGGCGAGCGGCGAAGGGGAAGGCTGACAGGCTGGCCGCCGCGAAGGCCCCCGCAAAAGAGTCATCGGAGGAGATACCCGCCAAAAAGGAGAAGAAAGGAAAAAAGGAACGATCCGAGAAGCAGGCCAAACCCGAGGGCAAGAAAGAAAAGGCTGAGAAAAAGCCCGAGCCGTCACAAGAGCAGTGAAAGCCTGGCGCTAAAAATCCAACCCTGCGCCTTTCTTCGTAAGGCTCTATTTGAGGCTGAACAAGCCGCCCTAAGCCCATTTGAGATCGATTTTTCTTCCCGGTAATCCGCGTCCCGATGCCGCCCTATCAGGACATCGATGCCCTTGCAGCGGCATCACGTTTTCCACGCGGTCTCGAACCATTTCAGTTTGCTGCCGTGGCCCGACCCGGGACCCCAATGTGTGAAATGGGCGGATCATTTCAAGGGGACTCGATCCTGAGCCCTTTGAAATAGGTGCGGTAAAGCCTTTTGTCTCGCGTTAAGAGGCGGTCGGATTGTGTGAGGGCGTGAGCTCCTACGAGGAAATCCGCTGCAATTCGTCTCCTGCCCCCTCCCTTTCTCAGGTAGGTATGCCAGGATTTGGCTGCTTCCAAGTTCGCTTCCAGAGTCATCGCTGAAAACTGGATACCCATGTCGGTCAGTGCTTCAACGGCCTTTTCTACAGCATGCCCGTAGGCCACGGCCACCTCTGCCCAGCCAAGGCTGTTTTTGGGTATAAGCATATTACTCTTGAAACGCCCCTCGACCATTCGAAGCTTTTACCGATTTCGGCTCAAGGCTGTTTTCGGTAATAAGGACGGTCCGCTTTTATTTGCTCTTCTCTCTTTGCTCTCTGCTCTCCGCTCCCAGGTTTTTGCCTAAGGATAGTTTAGGGTGCCCTTCCTTTCTAGAAAATCTCTCCGGCAAACAGCGCTTTCACGAAGTCCGCCGCGGGCAAAACAGGTCACATCAGAGATATTCTGCGCAGGACGATTTTGTTGTAAATTTACAATGAAAATTTACAGCGTGTTGGAATATTGCATCGAAGTCTTCGTCCCAATTCCTTGAAAGAAGCGGATCGTGGCTGCCATCCGAAGATGCCTTCATTTCGGGGTCAAAAACGCGGTTCTAAGCCCTATTACTCCTTTACCTTGCTTTTTAAAACACAAACCTGCATCAGGGAGCAAAGCCAATAACTCAACCCAGTCCCTGCTAGCCCGCAATCAATGTCGGGAGA
>JAGUZM010000138.1 GCA_020060805.1 Deltaproteobacteria bacterium
ATGTGTGATAAAAAGGCCGATAGGAGCGCTGCGCGAAGCGCAGCTCGAGGAGCGTTCCGCTTTCGCGGAACTCGAGGAGCGCACCAGGTTCCCCGGTGCTTTAGGAGCGGCCATCGGCCTTGAGGAAAAAGCAAAACCATTTGCCTAAAGCGGGGGCAGCCCCAGCACTCCGATCCTGCGGGTGTGGGGGCCTTTTCTGCAGTGACTGCCGGGAGGGCGCCGTCTTTTCGCAACTTATCTGTGGGGGAAGCCGCGGCCCCGAGCGCACGCGAGGGGAACGACGGAGGGGGCAGGACTCCCCCGTAGATAAGTTGTTGAAAAGACCAGCCCGGGAGGCTTGGCCGCCTATGGCGGCCTCGGAACGAAAGAAATGGCGTCCATACCCGCCGGGAGCGCTGCGCGAAGCGCAGCTCGAGGAGCGTTCCGCTTTCGCGGAACTCGAGGAGCGCACCAGGTTCCCCGGTGCTTGAGGAGTGATGGAAGGGCAGAGAATGGATTTCATGAGCCTGTACAGAGACTGTCGCCTGTGCCCCAGAGAATGCGGGACCGACAGGACCTGCGACGGGAGAAACGGCCGTGGAGGTTTCTGCAACGAGACATCCCGCCTGAAGGTTTCCTACGTGGGACCCCACTTCGGCGAAGAGCCCCCCATCACGGGAACCCGGGGGTCGGGGACGGTCTTCTTTTCAGGGTGTTCTCTTCGTTGCTCCTTTTGCCAGAACCATCAGATCTCACACGCAGGTTTTGGAGATTTCGTCGAACCGGCCGACCTCCTTCAACGGGTGGAATTGATGATCAGGGACGACCGTGTGCACAACGTCAATCTCGTCACGCCGGACCACTTCTTTCCCCACGCCTTCACCCTGATCGCCAGCCTTCGCCGGAACGGCTGTTCCCTTCCCTCGGTGTTCAACATTTCCGGCTACCAGGCCCTGGAGATGCTCAAGCTTGCGGAGCCTTACGCAGACATCTATCTCCCGGACTTCAAGTATGCGGATGGAACCCTCGCAGCGAGGTTTTCCAGGTGCAAAGACTACCCTGATGTCGCTCTCAGGGCGATATCCGAAATGATCCGGCAGAAAGGTTTCCTCGATAGTTTTGAAAAGGACGCCCCCCTGGCGGCGAAAGGCGTGCTGGTCAGGCATCTCGTCCTGCCGGGCCATGTTGAAAACTCCCTGAACGCCCTCACCACCCTTTTTCTCGAGTTTGGCCCCCTTTTACCCGTAAGCCTGATGTCTCAGTACACCCCTGTTTTGCCCCACCAGGAGGAAAGCATGAATCGCCGCCTCTCGGCTAAAGAGTTTCAGGCCGTCTCCGATCACGCCGCGGATCTCGGCCTGGAGCGGCTCTTTGTCCAATTCCCGGAGGAAAACGCCCAAGGCGCCAAGCCCCCGTTCCTTCCGGATTTCAGGCTCGACAAGCCCTTCTCCACACCAGCCGGCCAGGATTGACAGGATGAATGGGGATTGCTAAAAACCCATGGTCCACGTTACCTTATACCTTGTACCTGAGACCGGAGCCTGATACTCTGGAAAGGCTTATTCCACATAACTCGGGAGATAATCGGTGAAGATTGCCTACTTGGATTGCTTCTCCGGCATCAGCGGCGACATGTTCGTGGGAGCGCTCCTGGATGCGGGGCTCCCGTTTGAGGAGTTGCGGAAAACCCTCGGCACGCTGCCCCTCCAGGGCTACAGCCTGGATATGGCGCAGGCCGAGAAAAACCACCTCCACGGCATCCGTTTCTTCGTCACCGTACAGGTGGAAAAACAAACCCACAGGCGATTCAAAGACATCAAGGCTATGATTCAGTCATCCCGCTTGAGCCCTTGGGTGAAAGCTAAAAGCACCGAGGTCTTTGAGAGCCTTGCCCTGGAGGAAAGCAGAATCCACAACTGCCGGCTCGAAGACGTTCACTTCCACGAAGTGGGCGCCACGGATTCCATCGTCGACATCGTCGGCGCGCTTTACGGCATGGAGCGCCTGGGTATTGAAGCCGCTTACGCCTCCGCGTTGCCCCTGGGTTCCGGGTTTGTGGACACCCGGCACGGCAGAATACCTCTGCCTGCGCCGGCGACGCTCGCCTTGCTCAAAGGCATCCCGGTTTACGACTCCGGCCTCAGCCAGGAATTGGTGACCCCCACCGGAGCGGCCCTCGTCAAAGGCCTCGCAAAATCCTTCGGCCGGATGCCCTCCATGGTTGTGGAGAAAATCGGCTACGGCGCGGGAAGCCGTGACTTGCCCGACAGGCCCAACCTCCTCCGGATCATCATCGGCGAAGAAGCGCTTCAAGAGCGCGTCGAAACGGTCGCGATTCTGGAAGCGAACCTGGACGACACCCATCCCGAGTGGTTCAGCTTTCTGATGGACCGGCTCTTGGAGGCGGGCGCTCTGGATGTGGCGTTCTCGCCCGTTCAGATGAAGAAGAACAGGCCCGGCGTTCTGGTACAGGTCATCGGCAAGCCCCACCAAGCCGATGACCTTATGAAGATTTTGTTCACGGAGAGCACGACCCTGGGTGTGCGCTTCAGGTACAGCCAGAGAAAAGTGCTGGAGCGGTCTTTTTCCGAGCTCGACAGCCCCTGGGGCCCGATGAGAGTGAAGAACATCGTTCAGCCCGATGGGTCTGTCTTTGTTTATCCGGAGTATGAGGTATGCCGGAAAATCGCGCTTGAAAAAGGTATCCCTCTCAAGGAGATCTATTACTGGGTCATGGGACAAAACAGAAGAAGTGCTGCGTGAGAAGCGCTGTAAGGAGCGCTGCGCGAAGCGCAGCTTGAGGAGCAGCCTGGCGGCTTTGAGGATTGAGGCAAATCAGTTCTTTTTTCGTGTTTTCTTACTTTCGTGTTTTCGTGATAAATGTTTTTGTCTTTGCTCTTTCAAGTTTAGGAACGCGGGGCCATGCCCATTTCCTCAAGGCCGTATCTGAGTCTTTCCGGGGCGGCGACCCAATATTGCGGGATTTGAGGCCATCCCGGAAGACTGGTAGGGGCTCAGATCAGCAAACCCCGCCATATTGGGTCGCAAGAAGCCTCTGGTCACCTGGGGACTGGAGATACGGCCTTTCGAAAACGGCCATGTCCCCG
>JAGUZM010000186.1 GCA_020060805.1 Deltaproteobacteria bacterium
GGTGTGGGCAAGGCCGCGCTGGCGGAAGGGCGAAGCGTCATCCATTTTGGTGAAAAGCTTTCCCCCCGGCTGGAACTGCTCGTGGATCCTTTTCATGACCTGGTACCCGCTGAAATAGCTGAAACCATGGCGCTCGTAGGTGATCGCGTTGTGGTAGAAGAGGGCTTCCAGCCTGATCGCCTTGATGTCCAGTATCCTGGAGAAGAATTCAAGCACCTGAAGCGTTTCCCTGGTCATGGCGAGGCCTTTTCTCGTCTGGCCGGGAAACAACCCGGCTTCCATCGCTTTCACCTCCTCCGCGATATTCCTCGAAGCCCACCCAAAAAGGGTATCCCTTCCCTCCGCGTCAACGTGGGTGTTGAATTTCGGGGAATCCGGATCGTTCACGATCACGAAATCCAGTTCGATCTGAGTAAAGTCCGTCGTGTCTGAGAGCTGAAGGGAGTAGAGGGGGTCCTCGCTGCCCGGTAGTTTGATCTCGATCAGGCATGTCCTGTCTGTCGGGGGACCGAAGAAACGCACCACCTTTTCGCCGTTTTCATTGCACAGGGTGATCGGGTCGATGTGAAACCGCCGGTAAATAGACGGGGGGATGAGTATCCGGTAAAGGCCCTCTTTTTCAGGACGAAAAAGATTGTTGATTCTTCTTATAGCGGCCATGTGCGCTCTCTGAAGACTGCGATACCATTAAATCATTTTTGTAAGCATGTCAAAAGAAAGCCCTCCTTGCCGTACCCTGTCCCAGCGTCGCTTATTGGGAATTCATCGAGTCGTTCTCAGAGCCTCAATCAAACCCTTTCCTCGGCCGACCTCAGGGGGGTGGTCTCTTCAGAGCCGCAACCACTGCCCCAACCCAATGAACCGGCGCCGAAAAGCCATAGGGTTACGGCAGTAGCCCCGGAGAGGCAACTCTCCGACTGGCTTGGAGGGATTGCGCCTACCCCGGAGAAGACTTGAGATCACGGGGGCGGTTGACGGGCTGAGTCCATTTCCGGTTGCGGACTCGCCAGAGACCACCCCCTCGGGTCGGCCTGGAAGAATACCTTCCGGCAATGCGGCCCGCTCTCCTCACCCGCGTTTTCCGTTGACCCCACATGTGTTTCTGGTTAGGATTGCCGGACTATCGCAGGAGTTCAAGGCGAGCCTCGGTCAAGGTCGGGGGAGAGAAGTTTCAGGGAGGAGCGATTCGAGAAAGCCGTGAGCACAGACAGGCTGCCATCCCTTTTCGTTTATGCGGATGCCATGGGCCGCTTTGACTTCGGCCCCAACCACCCCTTCAAACCGGAAAGGGCAACCAAAACCTACGACCTGTGCAACCGCTACGGGGTGTTGAACTATCCCTGGATGAAGGTGGTTGAGCCGCAACCCCTCGACCAGGAACTGCTCACCCTTTTTCACGAACCCGAATACCTCGACCTCCTCCGGGAAGCAAGCCGCGGGGAAGTTCGCGTCGAGATGCTGGAGCGAGGCCTAGGGACTCCGGATACGCCTATCCTGAAGGGCATCTACGAATGGTCTTTGCAGGCTGCAGGAGGCACCAACGCCTCCATGCGTGACATCCTCGCCGGCCGGGCAAAGGTCGCTTTCAACCCCCTCGGCGGCTTCCACCATGCCATGCCGGGAAACGCGGAAGGCTTTTGTTACATCAACGACATCGCCATCGCCGTTAAGGACGCCCTGCGTCTCTTTCCCGGCATGAAAATCGCCTGTCTTGACTTCGACGCCCATCACGGGAACGGCGTGCAGGAGGCCTTTTACGAAGACCCGAGGGTGTTGGTCCTCTCTATTCATGAAACCGGCCGGACCCTCTATCCCTTTTCAGGGAACGAAACAGAGATCGGCGAAGGGGAAGGGAAAGGTTATACCGTCAATGTGCCCCTGGAACCGGGTACGGACGATGAAGTCTATGGTTTTGTGCTGGAGGCAGTCGCTTTTCCCCTCATCAAAGCGTTCGCCCCTGATTTCATCGTCGCCCAGCTCGGCGCGGACACCCTGATTTCCGATCCCCTGACCCACCTCAAACTCACCAACAACGGCTACCAGAAAGCGGTCAGGGGGATCATGCCCCTCTGCCCCAAGATCCTTGCCCTGGGAGGCGGCGGTTATGACCTCTACCGCACATCCCGCTGCTGGACCCTCGCCTGGTCCATCATGAACCATGTGGAGCCTACGGACGAATTCGCCGGCAAAGTCGGCGGAATGATGTTCGGCCCCGAGATGGAGGTGGGCAGTCTCTACGACCATCCGATTCTCACCAAAGGAGAAGCGAAACAGAAGGCCTTTGAAGAAGCCCGCCGGGTCGTCTCTTACATAGAGAAGACGATTTTTCCTGTACTCGGGGTAAAATAGGGGCAAACGGAGCGCTGCGCTTCGCGCAGATCGAGGAGCACTTCGTTTGAGGAGCGCACCAGGTTCCCTGGTGCTTGAGGACCGCTTCGCTCGAGGCAAAAGCAAAAACTTAAAGCCGCCCGGACAACGTTAGCCCCTCGCTTTTTGCCTCAAGCGAGGCGTCCACCTTCCGCAGTAGCAGTTCTGCTCCGGAGGACAGGCGGCAGTCACTGCAGAAACAGCGCCCACACCCGCCGGATGCAGCTGCTTTTATCCTCGAGGCCGAAGGCCGCTCCTCGAATGCCGCTTGTGCGGCATGGTCCTCGAGTTCCGCGGAGCGGAACGCTCCCTAGGGCGCCGCAGCTTTCCTGCCCTTCAGCGTGAGGGTTAAAGCCGCTCCGGAGAAGAGAAGGACCGCTGCGGTGATGAAGGAGGATGTGTAGCTGCCCGAGGAGGCGAAAAGCATCTGGGAGAGGCGTCCCATCACAAACCCCCCGACTCCCCAGGCGCTAAAGACGATCCCGTAATTGATCCCGAAGTTTCTCAAGCCCCAGTTGTCTTTCGTGAGGGAGGGAAAAAGAGAGAGGTTGGTCCCGTAATTGAATCCCAGGAACGTGGCCAGGGCCACCAAAAGCAGAGGGCTCGCTTTCTGGGCTCCGACGATCGGAATCGCCGCAACCATGAGGATGCCCTGCATACCGAGCATGATAAACAGGGTTGCCCGCCGTCCGATCCTGTCCGAAAGCATGCCGGCGATGATCCGTCCTCCCGCGTTTCCGACAGCGAGGAGAGCGACGGCCAGGAACGCCATGTCCCCCATGCTTCTCTGAGCCATGCCTGCCACGCTGCCGATGATCATCAGCCCCGCGCCGGCCCCAATGAAATAGATGATCCAGATGATGTAGAAGGCACGGGTTTTCATCATTTCAGAAGGCTTGGCGTCGTTTGCCTTCTTAGGGGCCGGCGCGAGCTGACCTGCTCTGGCAGCGCTGCTTTCAGGCACATAACCTGAGGGGGGGTTCCTCAGGAGCATGGAGAGGCCGCACACGACCACAAAAAACGCAATGCCGAAAAACAGCATTGCCTTCTGCAGACCCCAGATCCCCAGGAGGTATTGGGACAGGGGCGCGATGTAGACGGAAGCGAGTCCGAATCCCGAGACGACAAGGCCGGCGATCAGTCCGGTTCTTGCCGGGGGGAACCATTTCAGGGCCGGGGGCGTAGCCGCGGAATAGCCGAATCCGATTCCTGTCCCGGCCAGTATGCCGAACCCTAAGACCCAGATGGCATAGCTGGTGGTCTGAGAAATCCAGATAAACCCGACACTCACCAGAATCCCGCCGATAAACGCCGTGACCCTGGGGCCATACCGGTCCTGGCATTTGCCCGCAAGAATCATCGCAAAAGCAAACACGATGCAGCAAATCGCGTACGGGTCATTCAACGACGCCAGGTCCCAGTCAAAAGACCCAGGGCCCCCTTTCTCAATGGACATCCTGATGGAGCCCTTGAACATGCTCCACGTATAAAGAATGCCGAGGGCGAGATTAATCCCTGTTCCGCTGAAAGTGACAATCCAGCCTTTGTTCTTGACAGGTGCTGACATCATTCAATCCCCAGCTCCGAAGTTCTCCCAAGAACCCAGAAACCCGCGTTCCCTTCGTTGGAGTCCAACCGCGGACTGGACTTCTCACAGAAACCATGTCTTCGCTCCGCCTGGAAACAGGGCCTCTTCAGGGCGGGAGTTTTCCCCCGGAGAGAAGGGTCACTCCGGGGGAAAACCCGTTCAAGGAGGTGAAGAACGGCCACAGGAGAATGGCAGAAATTCCTGTGACGCGATGAAGAGCTCCTTCTGTTCCGCTCCTGCCGGGGCGGAGCATTTCGCCGGGCTACATTCGTCCGGCCACCAGCCGGGTTACCACATCGGGGTCGGCCAAGGTGGAGGTATCGCCCAATTCTCCGATCGCTCCCTCAGCAATCTTCCTCAGAATCCTGCGCATGATCTTGCCGCTCCTCGTCTTGGGGAGCGCGTCGGCAAAGTGAAGCTTGTCAGGGGAAGCGATGGGACCGATTTCTTTCCGCACATGGTTGACGAGTTCTTTCCTGATTTCATCCGAGGGCTTGAAACCTTCCTTTAGAGTGACGAAGGCATAGATCCCCTGACCCTTGATGTCATGGGGATAACCCACCACCGCCGACTCAGCCACCGCCGGATGGGAGACCAGGGCGCTTTCGATTTCCGCTGTACCCAAACGGTGACCCGAGACATTGATGACGTCGTCCACCCGACCCATCAGCCAGAAGAACCCGTCTTCGTCTTTTCTAGCGCCGTCACCCGTGAAATAGTATCCCGGATGCTGCACGAAGTATTGTTCTTTGAAGCGTTGCGGATCTCCCCAGACCGTCCGCATGAACCCAGGCCATGGCCTCCGGATGCAGAGATGGCCCCCTTCGTTCACCGCCGCTTCACTCTCATCGGCGCGCAGAATCACTGGATCTACCCCGAAGAACGGCATCGCCGCTGAGCCCGGTTTCATAGGCATGGCGCCGGGGATTCCCTGGATCAAATGGCCTCCAGTTTCCGTCTGCCACCAGGTGTCCGTGATCGGGCATCGCTCTTTCCCGATCACCCGGTAGTACCAGATCCACGCCTCAGGGTTGATCGGCTCTCCCACGGA
>JAGUZM010000090.1 GCA_020060805.1 Deltaproteobacteria bacterium
GCAAGTTTCCCTCGCAGATAAGTCGTAGAAAAGACCAGCCCGGGAGCCTTGGAACGTAAGAAAAGGCTCCGGCCCTTTCCGGGTCCAGCGGCTCCATGAAAACACTTTTCGCGTTTCTAATATATGGTGCCGGAGGACCGCGCATTCTATGGCTTCAGATCACGTTGTCACCCGCTTTCCCCCCAGCCCCACAGGCTACCTTCACATCGGTGGGGCGAGGACCGCCCTCTTCAACTGGTTATTCGCGAGAAAGGCCCACGGGAAATTCATCCTCAGGATCGAAGACACGGACAAGGAACGATCCACGGAAGAAGCGACGAAGGCGATCGTCGATTCTTTGGAATGGCTGGGCCTCGACTGGGATGAGGGTCCTTACCTCCAGTCGGACCGATACCCGATTTACCGTGAATTCATCGATCGCCTTCTAGCCTCCGGAGAGGCTTACTATTGTCACTGTACCCCGGAGGAGCTGCAACGGAGGCGTGAAGAGGCGATGGCCAAAGGGCTCAAGCCCAAGTATGACGGCAAGTGCCGGGACCTCGGTCTCGGCGAGGGACCGAACGCCGTGGTGAGGCTCAAATCTCCCCTCACCGGGAAAACCGTATTCCAGGACCTGATCAAAGGCCCCATTTCCTTTAACAACGATGAGCTCGATGACCTCGTCCTTTGGCGCTCCGACCAGAGCCCCACCTACCATCTGGCCGTGGTGGTGGATGACATCACCATGGGACTCACCCACATCATCCGGGGAGACGATCACGTGAACAACACCCCCCGGCAGATTCTCATCTACCAGGCCCTCGGGGAGCCTTTGCCCTTTTATGCCCACGTGCCCATGATTCTCGGGCCTGACCGCACGAGACTCAGCAAGCGCCATGGGGCCACCTCGGTGCTCGCCTACCGGGACATGGGATATCTCCCCCATGCCCTCGTCAATGCCCTGGCAAGGATCGGATGGTCCTACGGGGACCAGGAGAAGTTCAGCCTCGATGAATTAATTGAGAAGTTCTCCCTTGAAAACGTGGGCAAATCCGCGGGCATCTTCAACGCGGAAAAACTGCTGGATCTCAATGCCCGGTACATTCGTGAATCAGACACCCCGGTTATCGCGAGGGCCCTGATTCCTTTCCTGGAAAAAGGCGGCTTCCATCACCTGGATGGGAACAAGGTCTCCGCGGCCGTGGAAACCCTTAAGCCGAGGAGCAAGACCCTTGTGGATATGGCCAAAGCCGCCCATTTCTATTTCACGGAAGATGTCGAATATGACCACAAGGCGGCGAGCCGGTTCCTAAGCCCCGAGGTCAAGGGCATGATGCAGGAGATCAGGAGCCGGATTGCTGAAGAGCCTCGGCTGACCGGGGAGCGCCTGGAGATCATCTTCGCCGCCTTTCTCGAAGAAAAGCAGATCAAACTGGGGGCGATTGCGCAACCTCTGAGGGTTGCCCTCACCGGCTCCAGCGTGAGCCCGGGGCTTTTTGAGGTGATGGAAGTGCTCGGGAAGGAAGCGGTGCTCCGCAGAATCGATACGGCCCTGGCCTACATGGCACGACGGGAAAAGGGCAAAAACCCGTAGGTTCCAGCAAGCAAGGTGATCATACCCCCGTAGCGCTTCTGCTCGATTATCAAAGAAACCCTTGGGACGGAGCGCCCCATTTCCCATGGAAGAGGATCCGAGAGACAAGCCCCGTCTGACCCAGGAGGACCTGCTCCGGTTCAACTTCATCCGGGCGCGCCCCGGTCTCGTCTTCAGAAGGCATCATCGCTCCGGACTCCGATCTCACATCTTTCAAGTCCTGGACCCCGCAGAAGTTGGGAGGGAGAGAGATGGGGTTCTGCAACATGGCCTCCGAACCTTCCCGAAAGCAAAGCCCGTCAGGATGCTCAGGATATTCAGAACCCGGTTCAAAGGCCTGGGGGAGGCGGAAGAGGAACTGAGACGGGTGAAACTGATCGATACGTTCCTCGCTCCTCATCATATTGCACGCTCCGACGAGTTCCTGGTGGACCTCATGGTGGGAGGGAGAGTTGAGCCGATCCTTTGCGGCCTGCAGGAATACGTGGAAGGGGAAGCGATCGATCCCTGGAGTGCCCTCGACTCGAATCACCTCAGTTCTCTGTGGAATCGGATCTCTCCATCCAACCGCCTCGGCTCTGGTTCCATGACCGATGCCTGGGTTCAAACCGTTCGCGATAGGGCCCGCGACTTCATAGGCCTTCTGAAGCGGCTCATCGCAGAAGCCCATGTTGTGCCGGACCTTGCCGGGTCCGGGAATCTCCTCATGACCCTCCCGGGCCATATCAAGCTCGTGGATATCAACAACATATCCCGGGTTTCCTTCGATTCCTCCGTCCCCCTGGACGACAGGGGATATCCTGTTTGCGACAAGTCCATCGAAGCCCTCTCCCTTATGGAACGGAAACTCCTCCTCAAGCCAATCCACGGCAGTGAGAGGATTTACTCGTTCTTTCTTGATCCCGCCAGGATGAAAAGGGTCCGCGAACTGGAGAGGGAATTCCACAGGACCCAGCCAGTTGGCTCCTACACTGGCTGATTACCGAGATCGTGAGATAGGGGACGTTCTTGACATATTGACATTGTATGTTTGTTCGGCTACAAGAAAGGAATGCCACGTCAGTCGCGAATAGACGCTCCCGGGGCGCTACACCATCTGATGATCCGAGGGATCGACAGGACGATGATCTTCCGAAACAATGAAGATCGCGACCTCTTTCTCGATCGTCTTGGCAAAATCCTCCTTCAAAGCGGCACCTCCTGTTACGCATGGTCTTTGCTCAGTAATCACGCCCATTTTCTCCTGAGAACTGGAAGAATTCCAATCCCCCGCGTCATGAGGAAACTTCTGACGGGCTATGCGCTAACCTTCAACAGAAGACACCGTCGCCAGGGGCATCTTTTTCAAAACCGTTACAAGTCTATCCTGTGTGATGAAGATGTCTACCTTCGGGAGCTCGTGAGGTACATCCATTTGAATCCCCTTCGGGCCGGACTGGTGCATGATCTCGGAGAGCTTTCCACGTATCCGTACTCTGGGCATTGCGTGCTCACTGGCAAAAGGAAAAAAAACTGGCAAGATAAGGATTATGTTCTGCAATATTTCGGAAAGACGCAGAGTGAGGCAAAGAAGGGGTATTTGTCCTACGTTTCAGAGGGGGTCGAGCAAGGCAGAAGACCGGAATTGGTTGGGGGAGGATTACTTCGCTCTGTGGGAGGCTGGAAAGGGGTAAAGGAGCTGCGTGATTCGGGAGAAGGAGTAAGAGCGGATGAACGTATTCTTGGGGGATCGGAGTTTGTTGAACGTACGTTGAGGGAGTCGGAGGAGGAATGGGAGAGAAGGTCGCTACTCAGAAGAAGGGGAATGGATCTGCAATGGTTGCTGGAGAGAGTAGCAAGGCACTTTGGCATAGATGTGGAGTCACTAAAATCCGGGAGCAAGGTTTCAATCGTAGCGAAAGCACGTGCCGCCCTGTGCTATTTGGGGGCGCGCAAAATAGGACTAACTTCTGTCTCGATTGCGACCGAGATCGGGGTCAGCCCGTCAGCAGTAAGCAGGGCGATTGAACGTGGGCAGGAATCAATGCAGCGCCAGGATATTGAAAAACTGTTAACGGAATGTCAATAAATCACGAACCCCTTTCTCAGGAGACACAAGTGGACATCAGTTTCTTGTTTAGGGGGCTTGTCATTGGCTTCTCGATTGCTGCACCTGTCGGGCCAATTGGTGTGCTATGCATACGCCGCACATTGGCTGAAGGGCGCGCATCTGGTCTCGTTTCCGGTCTGGGCGCTGCCACTGCCGACGCAATCTATGGTTGCATCGCTGGGTTCGGTCTGACTTTCATCTCAAACTTCTTGGTCAGTCAGCAGGTATGGCTGAGGCTCATCGGGGGTGTGTTTCTTTGCTATCTGGGTCTCAAAACCTTTTTTGCAAAACCCGCAGAGCAAGCGGCCTTAGCCAGGGGAAATGGTCTCCTTGGTGCTTATGCTTCAACGTTTTTTTTGACGCTCACAAACCCGCTGACAATCATTTCCTTTGCGGCGATATTCGCTGGCTTGGGTTTGGCAAGCGCAAGTGGAAACTATGTGTCAGCGGGTGTTTTGGTCTTAGGCGTTTTCATTGGCTCGGCCCTGTGGTGGCTCATTCTGAGCGGTGGTGTTGGCGTATTTCGGGAAAAGTTCAACCCTCACGGATTGCAATGGGTCAACAGAGTTTCAGGTGCAATCATCGCAGGGTTTGGTTTGTTTGCTCTCCTGAGTGCATTACGATGAAAACACGATAGTCGGAGCAAAGGGCGCGGGCTAACAAATTAGGATTGAGACGAACTGAAGGATCGTTTCAATCCTGTAAAGCGCGACGCTGTTACGTTTTTGAGTTAAGAGGCGCTTCGTCGAGGTGATAGTGGAGTGTCATGCCAAGAAAATCCAGAATTGACGCTGCCGGAGCCTTGCACCATGTTATGGTCAGGGGTATTGAAAGGGGCGCGGTATTCAGGGACGATAGCGAAGGGCCTGTCCCGGTCTCCACGATCATGAGACGCCTGCTGACGGGATATGCCTTGTGGGACAATCGCAGGCACCGCAGAAACGGCCATCTATGTCAGAACCGTTTTAGATCGATCTTATGCCAGGAGGACTCGTTACACTCGCGGCTGATCCCTTTGTTGTAGATATGAAGGCCATATAAATAGCCATATAAAAGTATTGACAAATGCCCCGCCTTGCCCTACATTACTCAAATGGAAAAACCATCCGATTTTGAGTGGGATTCCGCGAAGGACCTCCTTAATCAGAAGAAACATGGCGTCTCTTTTGCCTTTGCGCAGCTTGCCTTTATGGATCATGATCGTATCATCTTAGAGGATCTAGAACACGGTGGTGATGAAAAGCGATACTATTGCCTTGGCAGAGTCGCCGGTGAAATTATGACTGTAAGATTTGCCTACCGAAACAACAAAATTAGAATTATCGGCGCCGGATTTTGGCGGAAAGGAAAGAAAATATATGAAAGGGAAAATAAAGTACACGGATGAACCTATCGGAAAGGTAAAGGTTATTTCCGACTTTCTTCCTACCCCCGAGGAACTGGCTCTGAGGGACGAAACCGTTAAGGTGACGATTGCACTGAGTAAAGCCAGTATAGAATTTTTCAAGAAAGAAGCAAAAAAGAACAATACTCAGTATCAGAAAATGATTCGCAGATTGCTGGATGAATATGCAGCTCACCAGTCCTAATGTACCATGATCGGGTAAAGGGGAGCTTTGAACTCCCCCTGCCCACATTTACTCGTCATAGGCGAGTAAACCTTCGGCGAACCACATCCGCTGAAACGGGATCTTCCACTTGCTTTCGTCTAGTACTTATGTTAATGATATCAACCATTAACAGGATTCACACACAGGGGACTTACCTGACCTGAGCTACGTCGATGGTCACCCCATAAGCTCACGCCCATGCCGGGCGTACACATCGGTTTTCAGCGGATCACGAGGACCATGCGCCCGCTGAAACCGGGCGTTCGCCGATCCGATGAATCTGGGCCTTGACTTTGGCGTTCTTGAGTCGTACTATATTACGTACGACACAGGAGGTTTAAGGATGACCACTTTAACAGCGTCTGAAGCAAGAAAGCGCCTATATACCCTAGTGGACGATGTGGCTGAATCGCACGAGGCGGTTCAGATCGTGGGAAAAAGGAACACTGCAATCCTCGTCTCCGAAGAGGATTGGCATGCTATTCAAGAGACCCTATACCTCACCTCCATCCCGGGCATGCGCGAGTCCGTACGCGAGGGACTGAATACCCCCGTTGACGAATGTGAGGAGGAGCTTGATTGGTGAGCTGGCGGCTGGTTTTCACCAAGCACGCAAAACGAGATGCGAAAAAATTGGCGCGGTCCGGTTTGAAGCCTCAAGCGGAACGAATCCTCAACATTCTCAAAGAAGACCCCTATCAGACACCCCCTGCGTACGAGAAGCTCATTGGAGATCTTTCCGGGGCATGTTCTCGTCGGATCAACATACAACATCGCTTGGTTTACCAGATTTTGGATGACATAAAGACAGTCAAGGTCATTCGAATGTGGACTCATTACGAGTGAAATGCCTATTCGGTGAAACCGGCGGTTGAAGATGGCTCGGCAAATAAAAGCGTAAAAGCGCTGTTACGTTTTTAAGTTGAGAGGCGCTTCCCCAGGATGATAATGGGGTGTCACGCCGAGAAAATCCAGAATTGAGGAAGAGGCGTGGGAAGAAGGGAAGTATCGACGTAAAGAGGGGCGCTGTTAGGTTTTTGAGTTCCCCAGACACCCCAGGTTGGAAACCTTAAAACCTTACAGCGCTTACATTTCTAGGGGTTTTTTCCCGAGGCGGGCTGACCGGCCTCCGACGCGAGATGCTTGTCGAGTTCGGCCTTGGGTATGCCGAGGCAATAGAGGATGTTCATGATCCGGTCGCCGCTGAGGACCCCGTCGGTTTCGATGCTTTTTTCGTTGGGCTTGAAGGCAATCGACAGCCCCACGTTCTTGATAAAGTGGGTCCCCGTTGATCCGTCGCCCACGGCGATCACCTGCTCGGCTTGAATGTTTTCCACGTTCATGATGAATTCCAGAATGTCGCTTTTCGTGGCGCTCGTGATCACCGGTTCCTGCAATTCCCCTGTGATGGTCCCTCTTTCGTCCGTTTTGAGGGAATTGGAGAAAGCATAATCGACTCCCGCGGCTTCGAAGATCTTTTTGATGAAAAAATTAAAACCAGAGGAGAGAAGGGCGATCTTGAAACCCATGGACTTCAGGATGCCGACGAGTTCCAGTGCCCCCGGGTTGAGCTGGAGGATCTCTCCGAACCTCTCAAAATCCCTCATCGGCGTTCCCTTCAGGAGCCGGGCGTTTGAGATGAGCATCTGGAGTTCATTGTCCCCCTCATCCCCACCCTTCGCCTCGTAATCCACGAATCTCACTTTCCCTTTGATTCTTTCCAGAAAGTCCCTCAGGGAAGCCTCCTGGATCAGGGTGGATTCCACGTCGAAGACAACGAGCTTCTTGTTTTTCATGTAAATGTTTTCGCTTTGGATCACGACGCTCTGGTTCAAGCTCCGGCAGAGCTCCTTGAGTTCGCTCTTCATCCGATCGATCGCTTTCCCCCGCGGCAGACCCTCCTCGATATGCATCCGGCTGGTATCGATCCTCATCTCCATGGAAAAGAACTTCCCCCGGGCGATCATCCGGCAACCCTCGATATTGATGTTGTGCCCGTGGAAAAACGTGGAGACCCGGGCGATGATCCCGGGCCGATCCTCTCCCAAAACCGTGACCATATGGTGCTCTTTCTTGCCGAAGGTTGTGATGTCAGCCTCGTCATAGACTCCAACGACGACCTTGAGCCCTGTTTTATCGCCTATCGTGCTCATGGCGGTCGTGATTTCCGGCCATGAATGATCGGATGCGGAGAAGTCGACGATCAGAAAAATGGAGAAGAGACCCCGCCTGCAGTTCTCTTCCACATCGATGACATTGCCGCCCATCTCGAATATTTTCGAGGTAATTTTGGAGACCAGTCCAGGAGAATCGAGCCCTATGGCTGAAAGGCTCATCATTTTACCCCTCTCGCTCATGTCCTCCCCCTTCCTTCACCGTTCTATCATCGAGTGTCCGAGTCGCCCTTTCGAATATCTCCCGGACGAAATCAGAACACTGCCTGGAACCATGGTTATCGTTTCTTGTCATAAAACACAAACAGCTCCTCTTCATAGTACCTCCCGTTGACCACCTGGCCCGGGCCGAGCCGCTTCATCTCCCTGGCCTGGAGGTGGTCCAAGAACCTCTGATTGATCTCCTCGGGGGAGACGTCTTCTGTCAACCAGCGCGTCGGCACATTGACGTTCAGGGGCCGGGCTGGGATGAGGTGGCGGGTGGTCTTGGGAGCAAACACCCTTTCCTTTTTTGCCGCATCCACCACCATCTCCTTGGTAATCTGGGGGGTCCAGATGACCATCTCGGTTTCCTCCAGGCTTTCGCAGTATCCCCCTTCGGAAGCGTGCTGGCAGGGGATGTAATCGACCTTCATCCCCTTTTCCTGGAGCCGGCCCTGTAGTTTTTCAAGGGTATCATAGGCGCTCACCGCATCGCACGCCTCGTCGTCGCGAAAACGGATCAGGGCAAAGAAATCCCCCTGCTGGATGCCGCAACAGAAACAGTCCGCTGCGAGAGCTCCCTTGAGGGCCTCCTTATCCGCCACCTGCTGCAAGCGGCCGCCGAGGTCCGCGATCGTTTTTCGGATGTCATCCATGCCCTTCATGTTCCCGATGACCCGAAACCAGTAGCGCAACTGGGCGCCGCAGCCGAAATAATCAACACGGCAGACAGGGATATACCTGAAGCCGAGCTTCTTGAACGCGTAGGTGCGGTGGTTACCGTCCAGGACGATATGGTTCCTGTCCACGATGACCGGGTTTTCCAGGCTGGCCCAGTTCTTGAACTCCAGGACCAGCCTATCAGCCAGGTGGGGCAAAATCCGCTCGTGGAGAAACAGGGTTTCCACCCTGACGATCTCCAGCTCCATCCTTATGGTTTCTGTCTCGATGCAAAACATGGTCTCAGAGAAGGCGGCGCAACTGTTTCATGACTTCATCGTATTCCCGGCCCTGAAAACAGAATTGAAGTTCCTTGAAGGGTTTTCTGAGAGCTATGACTCGGTCCCCAACCCTGGCGTCCTCCACGATGACATCACGGATCAGGCTGGCGAGGGTCCGGAATTCTTCTTCTCCCATGCCGAAGCGGGTCATCTCCGATACACCCATCCGCAGGGCACCCGCTGCCGTGAACCCTTCTTCTCCGGGAACCGCCTGGTAGTTGCAGATGATGTTGTTCGCTTCCAGTCTCTTCGCCACCTCCGGCCCCTGGGCGTAATGAACATGGACGATGACCTGGTGCGTCTCCGTGAAATCAATGGCCGGGTCGCCCGCCACGTGGAGCCCGCACTCCTTCAGAGCCCTGGCAAAGGCCTTGGCGTTGGCGATGACCCTCGGTTGATATTGCCCTTTGAAGTGGTTCATCTCGTATCCGGCCACGAGAAGCCCGAGGAGCGTTCCCAGATGGTGGTTGGAGATAGACCCGGGAAAAGATCGCCTGAGCAAAGCCTCCCAGAGCTCGTACCGCTCTTGGTGTTCCTCAAAGCAGGTTCCCACGATGCCTCGCTGGGTGCCGAAAAACGTCTTGTGGGTCGACCCGGTCACGAAGTCCGCACCTTCCGCAAAGGGCTCCTGAAAGTGGGGGCCGATGAGCCCCAGGACATGGGCCATGTCGTACATGACGACCGCACGCATTCGCTGGGCATCCAGGAACCTTCGGATTTCAGCCACCGGCTCCTTGTGGAGGACCATGCTTTTGCCGAAGATGATCAGTTCGGGCTGGAACTCGTTGATCAACTCAAGGGTTGCGGCCACATCGATTTTGTAAGGGTTTTCCGCTTCCACGGGAAAGTTGATGACC
>JAGUZM010000028.1 GCA_020060805.1 Deltaproteobacteria bacterium
CACGTGCTCCAGCAGGTGTTCTTCCAGATTCTCCATAGTATCCCGGTCTTGCGGATGACCGCAAACAAACACTAGGGCAACTTCACTCCCTTTTCTTTGTAGAATTGGGCCGCTCCCTTGTGCAAAGGATAGGGAGCGCCGAGTACAGCCGTCTCCAGCTTCAATTCCTGGGCCACCTTGTGACCCACGATCAATTCTTCTCTGTTGTCAAACAAGACTTTGACGATTCGATAGGCGAGCTTCTCGTCCATTTTTTCAAGAGAGGTCAGGAAATTTCCCGCAGTCACGGTGGTCACATCATAATCTACCCGAGGATACGTGTTCGCAGCACAGACGCTCTTGTAATAGATGGGACCATACTTCTCGATCAGCTTGTCCACGGCATCGGCATGGTCGATAAGTCTTATCTTGAGCCCTGGAGTGGCGGCCAGATCCACCACTGAGGACGTGGGGACGCCGCCGGTCCAGAAATAGGCGTCGATCTTTCTATCCTTCAAAGCCCCGGCCGATTCTGCTGCACTGAGGCGGTCTCTATTGACATCCTTCTCAGGATTCAGCCCATAGGCCTCCAGAATTCTCAAGGCGACTACTTCCGTTGCACTCCCCGGGGCGCCGGTGGAGATCCTTTTCCCCTTCAAATCCTTGACCGAGGTGATCCCGGTTCCATCGAGGCAGACGATGTGGGTTACAGAGGGGTACAGGGAAGCCAGGCACCTCATGGGTATCTTTTCCTTGAATCTCCCTTTTCCTGTGTAACCTTCATACCCCACATCCCCGAACATGAAAGCCAGTTCGACTTTTCCCGCTCCCAGAAGAAGGGCATTGTCGACCGAAGCGGAGGTCACCTCCACATTGGCCTCCACATCAGGAAGGTGTTTAGAAATGATGTTGGCCATGACTCCCCCATAGGGATACCAGACGCCTCCTGTTCCCCCTGTAGCGAAGGAGATTCTGATGGTTTTCTGCGCGAAAGCCGGCTGCGGAACTCCCAGGAGCAAAAGGCAGAGAAGAGAAATTGCCGCCATCCCTAACCATGACGAAGAACCTGACCCTGATCCCAATCTCTTGATCTCACTCATTCCAAGGCCCTCCCTGCAAAAGATGTTTAAGTATAATCCAGACAGAGCGCGTCCCGTGGCATACGGAGATCCATCACTCCACCGCCAAGGACGTCACAGCCTGGCAAAAGACATGATTCGCTTCTTCACGGCCCCGTTCTCCTTGTCGTCCAGGATTCGGGCATAGGTATGGTAAGTCTCCATAAGATGGTTTTTCGTCAGTTCATAGGCATCCCCGGACCTCCTCTGGTCAATAGTCTCCAGGATGCCTCTATGCTCGGAAATGAGTTTACAGACGCTTTTTTTGTCCAATTTCGCCTGGGTTAATTGAATGAGCATGGCCGAGTAGACCTGGGTGATGGACTCGCAGAGATACACAATGAGGGAGTTCCCAATGATTTTCGCCACCTCACAGTGGAACATAACGTTAGTCAACCGGGCCTTCCTGGGCGAAGCCTCGGCAAATTCCTCCGCCTGATCCAACAATCCCTTCAACCTGCGGACATCCTCGGCTGTGCGGCAAAGTGCCGCGCTTCTGGCCACGTCGGGTTCAATGTAGAGCCGGATTTCGATAAGGTGTCCGAAATTCACCCTCTTCATCTGGATAAGGTTGTCGATCCCCAGGGTGAAAGGTCGGGTGGAGGGCTCCAGAACGTACGCTCCGGCATTCACTCCCCTTCGGGTGGATATCAGTCCCACTTGCTGAAGCCTCTTGAGTGCGTCTCTCACGGTCACCCTGCTGACTTCGAACTGATCAACCAACTCGCGCTCGGCGGGAAGCTTGTCCCCAGGCTTGTAAAAACCGGCATTGATGGATGCCCGCAGTTGTTTTTCGACCTCTTCGGAAAGGGGAGGCTTCTTCAGGGACTTGAACAGGGGCATCTTTGGGATCCTCAAAAACAAAAGGAAAGCTGTTGATGTCTGTTGTCGGACAACAAACCATAGATCGCGCGCAAATCTCTTGTCAAGCGATTTCTCCGCGCGCGCCTGGCAGGAACGCGGAACGCGCGGGTCCTCGGGAGGGCACGAAGTACGTCTTGGTTTTTGAAAAGACCCCCCCGTGGCCGACCCTGCGCCATTTTCATAGAGACAAGGTGTCACGATAAATTGACTGCAGAGTGGAAACGGTATATGCCAAGGTTTGCTGCGGGTTCACGTGAATACTTTTTGCAGGATGCAAGAGGAGGTCTCCTATGTCTTACGAGTTCATTGTGATGGAACGCAAGGACCGGGTGGGAATTGTCACCCTGAATCGGCCGGAGCAGTATAACACCTTCAACTCGGCTCTTGCCCAGGAGCTGTGCAAGGCCCTTCTGGAATTGGAGGCGGACGGGAGTATCCGGGTTGTCGTCATCAAGGGTGCGGGCAAGGCGTTCTGCACCGGCATAGATGTTTCCGAATTCAAAGGCAAGACCCTGCAGGAATACCGAGAATGGGTTGGGCTCATGGAGCGCATGATCCATATCATCGCCTATATGAAAAAGCCCGTGATTGCCTCTGCACATGGCTATGCCGTGGCGAACGGCGCCGGCCTTATTGCAGCCTGTGACCTTGCAGTCATCGCCGAAGGGACCAGGATCGGAGCGACGGCAATCAACGTGGGTCTCTTCTGCATGGGTCCTGCCGTGCCGCTTGCCAGGTCTCTTGGTCGAAAACGATGTCTGGAGATGCTCATGACGGGAGACCTGATCGAGGCCGTAGACGCGGAAAAATGGGGTTTAGTCAACAAGGTGGTGCCTGCGGACAGGCTCGAAGAAGAGACCATGGCCCTTGCGGAGAAGTTGGCGGAAAAAAGCCCTGTCGCCCTGCAGATGGGGAAACAGGCCTTCTACGGCATGTCCGATATGGAATACGGCAAAGCCCTTGCGTACTCTAATGAGCTTTTCGCGGCCCTGAGTGTCACGGATGATGCGAAAGAGGGTGTGGATGCGTTTCTGCACAAACGAAAGCCTGAATGGAAAGGGAGATAAAAACCGATATCATGGCTCCTTTCTCTCTTTGCCCATTGGGGTCTGCCCAACAAACGGTTGGTTTCCCCCGGGTTCGACCACTTTTCAGGAATGATCGGGAATGAAGCTTTCCATGATTTCTCCTACGTCACGCGCCGTGGTCAGACTCGTCGTTACTCCGGCGTTTCCGAACACATAACCCGGGCCTTTGCGGGAGAGATCCTCCCGCATGAAAACCTGATCCACCTTGTGATGGACCAGCCACTCCGCTACTCGAATGCCCTTGGCTTCCTGCACGTCTTTGTGAGGGTTTTCGACGATCTCCTGTTTCTCGACGGTGCGGTCGGAGAGACGGACCGTGACAAGCGCAAAATGAGGCGAATCCCCGAAATGGTCGCTGATAACGCCCGAAGGATTCGCGAGTGGAACAGCCACTCGCAGGTGGGTCCTGGGCTGAGGCTCATAATGAATCAGGACCCGTTCCACATGGGGGATCTCCTTTCGAATAGCCATTTCAATTTCCTGACTGATCTGGTGGGCCTTCTGGAGATCCCCGGTTCTCAGAACGATGCTCGTCTGTATAAAGCGAAAGCGACCTGCATTGCGACCCACGAGCGATTGCACCCTCACCACCATGGGGTGTTTTTCCAGAATACGTCGAACATGGTCCAGCGTTTGGAAATCCATGGATGCATCCAGGAGCACTCTCATCCCGTCTGCAAGGAGCTCCCACCCTGCCCAGGCGATGAAGATGAGGACCACGCCGGCCGCGACCTGTTCGATGGAAATGCCGAACATGGATAACTCCCATTTGAAATACCCCGGCAACACGGCGGCAAGAACCACAATGGAGGAGAGCACATCCACCTGCCGATGTCTCCCCTCCGCAGTGAGGGTGGGGGAGTCCGTTTGTCGCGCTATCCTCAAGGCATACCGCCCGAAGGC
>JAGUZM010000047.1 GCA_020060805.1 Deltaproteobacteria bacterium
AGCGGTACGAGGAGTCTTACGAGATCAACAGGGTCGCCAATATCCTACCCGGTGTTCTCGGCCGCATCTGCTCCAGGCCGTGCGAAGACAGATGCCGGCACGGCGAACCCGAACTGGGCCTGCCGGTCAATATCTGCCACATCAAGCGGGCTGCGTCCGACCTGAAACAGGAGGTCCCCCTTTCCAAGGAGGGCCCCTTCGCCTCTCTCGGCAAGAAGGTCGCCGTGGTGGGGTCAGGCCCTGCAGGCCTGGCCGCCGCCTATGACCTCTCCACGATCGGGTTCACCGTGACGATTTATGAAGCTTTGGATCAGCCCGGGGGCATGCTCCGGTACGGCATCCCGGAGTTCAGGCTTCCGCGGCGGGTCCTCGACATGGAGATCGAGCGGATTCTCAAGACCGGTGCGGCGCTCATGACAGGGGTCAGGATAGGCCGGGATGCGGAAATCGAGGATTTGCGGAAAGACCATGATGCGGTTCTCCTGGCCGCAGGCTGCTATAAGTCGGTTCCCCTCAGTATTCCAGGAGAGGACCTGCCGGGGGTTCATTCCGGGCTTGACTTCATGATGGCCGTCTGCTTTGGCCGACCCCCCAAGGTGGGAAAGAGAGTCCTTGTCATCGGCGCAGGCTTCACGGCCTTTGACTGCGCCCGGTCGGCCCTTCGCCTGGGCGCTGAGGAGGTGGGTATTTGCCTCCGCCGGACCGAGGAAGACCTTGCCGTCACCAAGGACGAAGTCCATGAGACCAAGATCGAAAACGTCAAGATCCATTCCCTGATCCTGTCCCGCCGGATCCTCGGCAAAGGCCGGGTGGAGGGCGTGGAGTTTGTCCGTACCAAGCCCGGGGAGCGACGGGAAGACCGCAAAAGGGAGGTGAGCCCCATCGAAGGGAGCGAGTTCATTCTTCCCGCAGACTCGGTCATCGTCGCCACAGGGCAGAGGCCGGAGCCCATGGAAATCCCGGGCCGAAAGACGGAACAGGGCGTCCCCGTTGCGGACCCGGAATCCTTCTCAACGTCTCTGAAAGGTCTTTACATCGCCGGCGACTACCTGACCGGACCTTCCACGGTCATCGAGGCGATCGGCATGGGGAGAAGGGCTGCGGAGAGAATCGCTCGGGATCTCACGGGCAAGGCTTTTCGTGAGGAAGTGGTGCGGATGGAGGATACGGAGATAACGGACCGAAAACGCACCTGGGATTACCTGCCCCGTGAAGAGATCCCGACCGTCATGCCCGTGGAGGAGCGGTTGAAAAGCGCCCGCCTCGAGGTGGAAACGGGCCTTACCCCTCAGCAGGCAAAAGAGGAGGCGAAGCGGTGCTATCTCTGCTACCTCCATTACGAGATCGACATCAGCCGCTGCATTTATTGCAGGTACTGCATTGACGTGGCTCCGAGGGACTGCATCAAGCTCGTCAAGGAAGTGAAAACCAACGAGGTGGGGGCGGTCACCGGATTGGTGGAGACAAAGAGCTGGCGCGACGTGAATGCCATCGTGATTGACAATGCCCGGTGCATTCGCTGCGGAGAATGCGTGCGCGTCTGTCCTGTCGACTGCATCTCCGTGACAAAGGTGGAGCTTACGCAACGGATGTCTCGATAAGGGGCGTCATGGCGGTCTATGAACGGTTTGAAACGCTCACGCAGGTGCGCGGGGATCCCTGCGGGGTCATAAAATGATATTTGGACATGGATAGGGGAAGGTCATGGGTAAAGAGCACTTGGTCATCATCGGGAACGGGCCGGCCGGCAACCAGGCGGCTCTCACCCTGAAGGAGAAAGCGCCTGATGCTGCGGTTACGCTCATCAGCAAAGAGCGCGAAACCTGCTACCGTCCCCATTTGCTCCCTCGCCGCATCGCGGGAGAGATGGAAGAAGAAGCCCTGTATGTCTGCCCGGTTGAGTCCTACAAGGCAAAGGGCGTCAAGTTGAGAACGGGTCAGAAGGTGGTGGGCCTGAATCTCTTCCGGCGGGAAGCCATCCTGGATCACAAGGAGGTCGTGAGATACACCGGTCTCATCATCGCCGTGGGAGGGAAGCCGCGGATCCCCGAACCCCTCCTCGTGTTTCGAGACCACATGTTCACCCTCAAGACCCTGGACGATGCCAGGCTCTGGAAAATGAGGCTCTCCCGGGTGGATGACATTCTCATCATGGGAGGTGACCTCACCTCTTTTGCGGTCACAAAGGCCCTCCTGGGGCTGGGCAAGAGGGTGTTCTTCATCCTCGATAAAGATGCGTTTTGGCCTCTCCGGGGCAGTGAGGCGCTCTTCAGGGATGCAAGGAAGAGCCTGGCTGCACGCGGGGTGGAGGTGCTGCCCGGGGGCCGCTTGAGGAGCATCGCCCGCCTCTCGGATGACGCCTATGAGGTGCAAGTGGACGGCGACAAGATCCGGGTGGGCATGATCGGCGCCTTTTCGGCCTGGTGCCGGATGTCGGGTTTCTGGCAGGATCGGGCCTTCGCCTCGACCGGGGCATCATCGTGGATGAGTATCTCCACACAGGGTTCGAGGGGGTCTACGCGACAGGGGATTGTGCTCAGATATTCCATACCGATATTCGGGATTACTGGGTTTCCATCGGCCACGACAACGCCGTCAGCCTCGGCCGGACCGCAGCGCTCAATCTGTTGGGCGGAAAAACCGCGGCAGCCGTGGCCAAGGAAAGCATTTATGAAGTGCAGGGGATTAAAGTGAACACCTCATGGTGGACGGAGTTCTGATATGTCGAAGGTAGATTTGACCGTTGAAATCTGCGGGATGTCGGGGGACGGCACGATCGCTGCGGGAGGCATCCTTAATGGGGCGATGTCCGGCGCGGGTTTTTCGGTGCTCGCCTTCGATTCTTATCCCGCTGAGATCAGGGG
>JAGUZM010000006.1 GCA_020060805.1 Deltaproteobacteria bacterium
AGGATGGGTGGAGCGCAGCGAAACCCATCGGTTTTGAGGTTTGCGGCATGTTCAATCGCTCGAATGGATGGGTTTCGCTGCGCTCCACCCATCCTACGAGGTACCCGAATTGTGCAACGCTAGGGTTCTGCACGCGGACGATCGAAGTCGACGTATCTTCGGGGGGCAGCTCCGTGTTTCCAAGACACCGCATCCTCACCTGCTCTCCTTATAGCCATGAAGGCTTTCGGGACAATCGGTGACCTCGGCGACTTTTGGCATCAAGCTAATTTGGCTGGCTTTTTTAAATGACTTTTCCACAACCGCTACGGCTCCAAACAATAGCGGAAGTGCCCCTCCAGGGACAGGGCCGACGCGCGATCGGCCGACGAAAGGAGCGACTCGATGCCTGAGCTGCCCGATGTAGCGGTCTACAGGAAGCTTCTGGACGCCACATCCCTTCAAAGGACGATAGAGCAGGTCTCTTTTTCAGACAGCCGCATCCTCAGGGGCGTCAGCGTCCGGAAATTTTCAGACCTTCTCAAGGGGAACAGATTCGAGCGATCGCTGCAGCATGGCAAGAATCTCCTGGTCGAGCTCTCCGGAGGAAGTCCGCACGTATGGCTCCACTTCGGGATGACCGGAGCCCTCCACTACCTCGAAAAGCACGAGAAGGAGCCGGCGTATACCCGGTGTGTTTTCACCTTTTCAGGCGGTGATCGTCTTGCGGTGATCGATCAGAGACTCTTGGGAAAGATCGGGGTCGTCGAAAGCCCCGAGTCCTTTTCCCGGGAAAAAGGACTGGGGCCGCATGCGCTCGGAGAGGAGATGAATGCCGAAAGGTTCATCCGGATCCTTTCAGGGCGGAAGGGCATGATCAAGACCGCCCTCATGAACCAGTCGGTCATAGCAGGGATCGGAAACATCTATGCGGACGAGATCCTGTACCAGGCATCCATTCATCCGGAATCGGATGTGAGACGCCTCGATGAAGCGACGCTTCGTGATTTGCACACCGTCATGAAGAGGGTCTTGCGAACCGCCGTCGAGAAGGGTGCCGACGCGGAAAAGCTTCCCAGGGATTTCCTCATGCCGAACCGTCGCGCCGGTACAAAATGCCCCAGGTGCAGGGGCAGCATAGAGAAGATCAGGGTCCATGGGCGCGGCACATACCTCTGTCCCCGTTGTCAGAAACGGGAATAAACTCCTGCAAGCGGCCCCAGCCGGGGCAGACAGTTCATTCCAGCGAGTAAGGGAATATGCAGACCTCTCCAGTGCCGTTCTCTCGCGAGATGTCAATAAAACAAGATGTCCCTCTCTTTAACCATTACAAGGCATGAGTGGCGAGATATAGGTGCCCATCCTCGTGCTTGTCAAGGTGAGCAACTGGAGATCAGGTCTCTTGGATGATGGTCGTCCCTTTTGTCCAACCCGTCGTGTGTAAACGGGTCCCCTCTGCCTCGTGATGGCAGCCGAGCTCGCTCAATTGTTATAGGCCCCCACCCCTTCACCTCTGGAAGCTCTCTGTAGGTAGAAATTCATAAATGTAGCCCACTTACATCCAGCATCCACAACTCCATTCCATCTGGAGGTTCCAATGCCGATGCAACCAGGTAAAACGTTGACAAATCGTCCCGATCCTCCTATTATTCCGCAGCAATTCGCATTTGATTCCGAAAGGTTATTCAGAAAATGGGATGAGGGCAGACTGCCCAGGAGTATAGCAGCTTCTTACCAGAGGGATACGAAATGAAGGAGCAACCAAACGGGACCCCATTTTTCAGCCAGAAAGTGGGGTTTTTGTTTCAGAACATAAGACTCCAGACACGTGCCTAAAGATGCATCGACCGTTACAAGCGCTCAAGCGGGTTTGTGGCTGTATCCCCGCCGACTGATCCCCCGTACAGAAAAGAGGGGATACAATAGGGGAGGAATAGTGGTGGCGAAACCGCTTTCAAAGGAGATCTCAAAATGGCAAGCAAAGTAACCCTGATGCCGATTCCAATTGATGATATAGAGCTCGATATCAACAATCCCAGGATTGCGAAATACATTGAGATCTACGGCGAAAAGATAAAGGCCGAACAGATAGCGTTAGCGCTCAATGTGGGCGATCCGGATTCCGACGATACCTCGACCACCTACCGCAGCCTCAAGGCCTCCATCCGGACGAACGGCGGAATAATAAATCCCATCATCGTAAACAAAAGACCTGACGGTTCTCTTGTAGTGATCGAGGGTAACACCCGGGTGGCGATCTACCGGGAGCTTCGGGAGGAGAAGGCTCCAGGAGACTGGGACGAGATAATAGCGCTCGTGACCGAGAACATGACCCCGACGGAGATCGATTCGATCAGACTGCAAGCCCACCTAGTGGGTCCGAGGGCCTGGGACCCCTATTCCAAGGCGAAATACCTCGAGTATCTCCGGAACTCAGAGCACCTGACGCTTAACCAGATAGTGGATTACTGCGGCGGGCGCGAAAGGGAGATCATGAACTACATCCAGGCGTACCTGGATATGGAGAATTATTACCGGCCCCTCCTCACAAGCGACGACGAATTCGATCCTAGCAGGTTCAGCGCTTTCGTGGAGCTTCAGAAGAACGTCATGAAGGATTCGCTTCTGAAAAGCGGTTTCTCGGAATCGGATTACGCTGACTGGGTCATGACCCACAAAATTCACCCTCTCCTGGCTGTCCGCAAACTGCCCATGATTCTCGCCAATCCGAAAAGCCGAGAGGTCTTCCTGAAGCACAAAGGTAAAGGCGCCATCGAAGCGGCTGAAAAGATGCTCGATAAGCCGACGCCAGAGGCCGCGCTCAGAGAGGCAACCCTGCAGGAACTCGCCGACGAGATCGTGCAGAGAATCCTGTCTCTGCCCTATTCCCAGTTCCAGGCTTTAAAATCGGATTCCGCCGGGAGCGGCGTTCAATCGATCCTGGATGCCCGCGACCAACTCGAGGAATTCATCAACAATCTGGAGCTCAAATAAGCATCCAATGGGCGAATCGGCCAAGCACGCGGCCCTAGTGGACGCGCTGGTAAGATGGATCGCAGGGAACCCGGAGACGAAAGGCTGCATTATGCTGAGAGACACGGTTGAGACTCCCTTGCCAGCCAAACCGGTTTCGATCGGCGGCTTCGTCCCCGATGTCTTCGGGATGTCCCATGGAAGCGGGGAGGCGGTCGTAATCGGGGAAGCGAAGACCGAATCCGACTTCGACACGGAGCGGAGCCAGGCCCAGATCAGCGCCTTTCTCCGCTTCTGCGCAAGCCGCAAGAATGCCATTTTCGCCCTGGCCGTGCCGTGGGGGATTTCAGTTTACGCGAAGGTCTCCCTAAGGCGCCTCCGTGCAGATTGCGGGGCAGCGCATGTTACCGCCTTCGTTATCGACGAGCAGGGATTTTCATCCAAGGTTTAGGCCAGAGGGATGGGGAACATAAGATTCATAAAAGAGCCGAGCTACCTTCCCAAGCACATGGCTTTCCCATACCAGCAGCAGGCCTTCGAATCGGTACGCGATCTCGAATACTCCGCGATCTTCCATGAGCAGGGGCTCGGCAAGACGAAGATCGCCATTGACCTGACTCTTTATTGGCTCGAAAAAGGCTTGGTCGATACTGTGGTTTTCCTGCTCAAGAAGACGCTGATCGCGAACTGGACGCGTGAGTTCAAGGAGCATACCTCCATCACTCCCCGGATTCTCTCACAGAACAAGCGGCAGAACTATTATGTCTTCAACAGCCCCGCCCGGGTCATCTTCGCCCATTATGAGGTGGTGAAGTCGGAAATCCGCAGGCTGAAGCTTTTTCTGAAGACGCGGGATGTGGCCGCTATTCTCGACGAGTCGGCCAAGATCAAGAACCCGGATTCGGGTCTGACCAAGATCCTTCTGGAGATTTCCCCATTCTTTAAAAGAAGGGTCATCATGACCGGCACCCCCGTCGCCAACCGTCCCTATGACCTGTGGTCCCAGATTAGGTTCCTTGACCAGGGGAAAAGCCTGGGAAGCGATTTCGCCGACTTCAAAGCCCGGCTCGATCTTACGAACAAGCTCGGCGAGGACCGGGAGGCGCAGAGGCGCTTCGAGGAGGACTTGTCCGGCCTCCATGCGAAGATCGCCAGATTCTCCGTCCGGGAGACCAAGGCCGGAAAGGTGATCGAGCTCCCCCAAAAGGTGTACCGGAAGGTCTACGCGGACTGGGAAACCAGGCAGCGCGAGCTCTATGAAACAATCAGGCTGGAAGAACGGGCCTTCGTCATCAGGCACGGCATCCCGGAGGAAGACAAGTCCGATCAGCTCCTAAAAAGACTCCTGCGACTGGTGCAGGTGGCAGCCAACCCCGCCCTAATCGATGATTCGTATTCCGCGGAGCCGGGAAAGCTCCCGCACCTTCACGCCCTGATTTCCGAAATTGCCGGAAAAGAGCAGAAGGCGATCGTCTGGACGTCTTTCACGAAGAACGCCGACTTTCTCAAAGACGAGCTTCACGCTTACGGGGCTAGGAAGATCCACGGGAAAATGAACATAGACGACAGGAACACCATGATCGAGATATTCTTGTCCGATCCGGAATGCAGAGTCCTGGTCGCAACCCCCGGCGCGGCCAAGGAGGGGCTCACCCTCACGGTCGCGAACCATGTGATCTTCTATGACCGGGGGTTCAGCCTCGACGATTATGTCCAAGCCCAGGACAGGATACACCGGATCTCACAGAAGGAGGAGTGCTTCGTCTACAATTTCATCATGCCCGATTCGATCGACGAATGGGTCGACAGCCTCCTCGCGGCGAAGCAGCTCGCAGCCCAGCTTGCGCAGGGAGACATATCCAAGACCTATTACCGATCGGCCATGTCGTACGCTTATGGAGAGATGCTGAAACAGGTGCTCAATATCGAGGTGGAAGAGAATGGCTGAATGGATAGATGATTCGATTACTCTAAAGGGAAAAGAAATTCCGCTACGCGTCGGATATCTTCAACAGGCGAAACTGAATTTCTATCCCGAAAATCCAAGGATCTTTTCGGTTGTCTCTTCCTGGGACCATGAGCCCACCCAGGAGGAAATATTCAGAACGTTGTCAGGCAAGGAGCATGTCAAGCAGCTCATTCAATCAATCAAGGCCAACGGCGGGCTGACTGATCCGATCTTTGTCCAGGATGGAACCTGGCTGGTTCTCGAGGGTAACAGCCGTCTGGCTGCCTACCGGGCCCTGGCGCAGAAGGAGGGTCTGAAATGGGGAATGATCAAATGCAAGCTGCTCCCTAAGGATCTCGAGAACGAAAATATATTCGCTCTCCTGGGGGAATACCACATCGTCGGGAAAAAGGATTGGCAGCCTTACGAGCAGGCTGGATACCTCTACCGAAGGGTGAAACTCTACAAAGCCGATCCGAGGGAAATCCACCAGGACATCGGCCTCTCCGTAAGGACGATCAACCTTCTCATCGAAGTCTACGATTTCATGGTCGGGAACAAGGACAACAATCCATCGAGATGGAGCTTTTATTACGAATACATAAAATCCAGAAAGCTGAAGAAGTGCCGCGAACAACATCCGGAGATGGATGAGATCATCGTGAAGAAGATCAAGAGCCGGGAAATACCCAGGGCCGTCGATGTCCGGGACGATCTGCCTAAGATTGCCGTTATCGGATCCAGGGTGCTGAAGGATTTTCTCTGCGGGAAGAAGAATTTCGAAGATTCGGTCAGTACAGCCAAGGCCAACGGGGCCGACGACGGTTGTTACCGGAAGCTGAACAAGTTCAGGCAGTGGCTCGCCGACAAAGAAACCAAGGAAGAGATTGCTACCGCAAGCAGGACAGTGAAGAAGAAGATCGGATATGAGCTCAGCCGCATTAAGGCGGCCATCAAGAGTCTTGAAAAAAACGTCAGCAATGATCAGTAGGCCTTCGCCTTCTTAAGCCAGGACAGCAGCTTTGAGACCGTTGCGCATTTCCTGCAATCTTCGGGAATTTGCGACATCAATCCGGCTTCAGCCGAGCTGGGATTTGCCGGAGAGGTCTTCTTGCAGCTCGTACCTGCGCCTGAACACTGCCCTGCTTCTTCAGCATTTTTGGAAGCCTTTGTGTTCAGCCTTGACCGCAGCCTCACCTCTTTAGAGATCGGGAGCCCAACCTCGCGTTCGATCTCATTGTAAAATGCCGTCTTGACGTCGTTGTCGACGAAGTCGTCCCTGCGGCTGTTCGGTATCAGGTCGGGACAATCGACATGGATTTCTCCCACGACATAGCCGTTGAATCTCGGTTCCCTGAAGCAGCCGTCCAGCAGATGGGCGTCGCCTAAAAGGATATCCCCGACACGGACACGGATGCCGGAGACCCCTTCCCCTTTGCTGATCGCTCCGCACATTTCCTTGCGTTGCCCGTACCAGCCGTACGCGATCGGCCAGTCGTCCATCTTTATCTTGAAGAGCTTGATCTCATCGATCGGGTCATATCCGCCCTTGGTAACCTTTACCGTATCCTTATAGGGCTTGAACAGCTGGTTCCCATTGAGATAGATCTCATAGCTGCCGTAGCCATTGAGGTTTTCCGCAAGATAGTCCTCGACGGCCTTATGGAACGAGAACTGCCGGGGATCGAAAGGTAGGGGCGCCACTTGGCCGAGGTATTCCCTTACCCGTTCGATGTCCAGATTGTAGCCGCGGAAGCTGGTCACCCCTTCGAGCGTTACGGCGAAATAGCTGTCCGTAGCCCGCTTCCCGTTCTCCTGATGGAAGGCCGTTACTTTGCCGAATACCTTCTCGAGGGACAAGGGAGACTTGGCCGACTCAGAGAGCATCCTCCTCATCGCCTTGCAGTCCCACTCTTGGACCGATTCCACCTTTTCGCCCTTCGCCTTGGTCCGATAAACTGCCTTGTCGCAGAACCCGATGCCTCCCAGCCGGCCGATTCCGCGGAAGCCTCTCATCTTGGTTCCCGTTTTCTCACTCAGGCCGATGGCGCTCAGGGTGCCTTCTGCCTTTTCCACAGAAATCCCCGGGCCGTTGTCGCAAATTCTTATTGCCCGGCTGAAAGGATCAAGCTCGATGTCGACCCGCAACTGGCTCCTTTTCGTCCGGACTTGGTCGATCGAATCGACCGCGTTCTGGATGTATTCCCGGAAGATCGACATCGGTTCGTTGTACATGCCCGCTGTCAGCGTCTCGAGGAGGTACATGCCTGCTTTGAGGGATGGCTGCTTGCTCATGTTTAAACCTGGCCTGATGAGAGTTCGCTATTTTCGAACAAATGGAGGGTGGGATTGTCGTCGGGTTCCAACAGATAGTAATCCAGAATCTCTCTGACCTTGGCGCTCTTCAGCCGCGAAGAAGCGGAAGTCAGCTTGCTTACGGTCCTGTTGCCGCAGAGAACCCTAAGAAGCTCTTTCTTCTGTCCGGCCGTAAGCCTCTTGAATTTCCGTTTCCATTCTTTCTCCTCCTGCTTTGGCGTGCGACCCCTGTTCATAAGCAGTTTTTCGGGCATGTGGAGGATAGTCAGGAATTCTTCCTCGCTTTCCCCGAATGCACGGTAGAAGAACTCGTCGCCCGGCATCACGGAGCCTTTCAGCACATTCAGGACCCTTTGGACGTTCCTCAGGTATTGCCAATTCCAGCTCGGCTCGCTCACGTAGCTTCGGTCTTTCGCGTCCAGGGGGATGTATTTCATTGGGAAGGAATAGATGCTCAATCCGTATTCGCGGTTCAGGTCGATATTTACCTTTAGTCGCTGCCAGAAATCCTCCGGCGTGTCCTTGTAGTTGTATAGGACGTAGTTCGACAGACGCACAATCCAGTATTTGGCGGCGAGCGCAACAGCCCGGGTATAGCGGCCTTTGAATCTTATGTTATCGAAAGCCACCCGCAGGGGATGGATCGCCAGCTCGGAAAGTAGCTTTATATTTTCCTCAGTCATCAGCCGAGCATCCGTTCCCTGATTGAAGTCGACGTGCCGCTGTTTGTAGGTCGTCTGTCCAGCCTTGTTCTTGTAGGCAATTTTGGCACCCACCTGAAATCCCAAGTCTCTTAGATCGCTTACTATTCTCTCCAGTTCGCCGGAATGAAGGATATTGTTATCGAATAGGACCAGGTGCGTTTTCCGGCCGTAGAGCTCGGTAATTTTTTCGATGTAATCCTTCGCACCGGCATACTCGACGAACTCAGGCTCCAGCCGGGGGACACCGCAGAAGGGGCATTTGTTTGGGCACCCTCTGGTCAGGTACCCGAAGTAGCTGTCTCCGACCAGGTCGTACTCCTGGGTGCTGAATCTCTGAGTTTCCGCGTCGAAGAGCTTATAATCCGGAATCATCCGGTCGACGATTAGACCGCTCTTTCTGTCGAGCGCTCCCGGCGTGCTTAGCACTCCCCTCAGGGGAACCACGCCAGTGGCCTCCCACAATTCCTTCGGCATGAGGCTGGCCATTATACCGCCGACAAAAATTCGGGACAGGTCGCCTTTGACCAGATTCTTGTAATACTTGATGGTCTCTACCGTGACGTTCCAGTGGTAGGAGAACAGGGTCGAAACGTAAATCCTGTCCCAGAACTCATAGGCCGCGCTCTCCTTAATTCCCTTTACGAACGTCACCGTGTCTCCAAGCTCTCTGTGGTAAGCCGAGATTTTCATGAGCCCAAGCGGCGGAAACTTGGTCTTGTAGTTTGGCTCGACGAGCAGGACATTTCTAGCCACTGACAGGTCTCCCTCTGGTCTTTGGGAAATGTTTATTAACACACTGAAGGACGAAAGTCAATCTTTCTCAACGACTGGCTCATCGGAAGATAGCACGGGGGGAAATCAATTTTAGAAGAATTGATTTTCCCTAGGCGCAGGATGAAATCCTTCTCTTCCTTTCAAAGCATAAAAAATTGATATTAAAAGACATTATTCTCCTGGAGGCACCTTTTACGGCTGATGGCAGGAGAAGGGGCGCCCCATGAAGTTCTTGGCGGAAACGACAATCCGATAGCGTGGTCATCCCCGCTGGCGAATGAAATTTTCGTAACAGGGTCCCAATAGCCTTCCCGGACAGTCATAACTCTTTTCAAATACTGTAGCCCCCACCCTCTAGGTGAGGGCGGCTGCCGTAGTTAGTAGAATTTGGACTTAAAATCCGAGGACCCACTGCTGAGAACCTACTCTCATCACCCATCGTCCAGATCGCCCGGATCGCCCAATGAACCGATGTACGACCTTTACAGCTTCGGACATCCAAGCAGAAGGAGGTGAACCAATGGCCTACACACCCGAACTAACCCAGATCGGCAGTGCCATTTTGAGGAGACTGGCTTGGTATCGACACAAGCCCATGACCAAAACCCTGGAAGCGCTCCTTCAGGCTACTGGGCTGACGATGGCAGAAGTGAAGCCCGTTGAGGTCTGTTCCAAGTGTCGGGACAAGAGCATCTGTGATCGGTGTCCGTTTCATCCCGCCCAGATCTCCGAGAACCAGAAGAGCGCCGATGTTCATTGCCGATCGTCCCCATCGTCCATTCCTACGGCATTACAGGCGACATCAACCTCTGACAAGCTTTGATCTCCCTCTGTCTTGTTTCCCACCTTCGCTCCCTCATAGCCCTTCCCTCTGATCCAGCAGTAGTTCCCTACAGCCCAGCACGAGCAAAGCGGCGTTTATTTAAAGGGGAGAATGTCTCTGGAAATGTCGGTATTGCCTTGTTACTAAAGGCACTTACGTCGATTTTCCGCTCTCAAACCTGTGAAATGCGAAACTTGAAATAGGATTCCAAATCGATTTGGAAGGCCCGAACCATCAACCGAGGGGTGGTCAGATCAGTCTGGCTGCCCCTTTTCCATCTCCAAAAAGAAGGAGGTCAATTCATGAAGGAGATCCAACTGAACCAGCAACAACAAGAAGCAGTGTCCCACAAGTAGGGTCCGATGATCGTTCTTTCGGTCGCCGGGTCCGGCAAGACGGTGGTCCTGACCGAGAGGATCATCCGTTTGATCGAGGAAGGGTTTGACCCTGCCCGGCTCCTGGCGATCACCTTTGCCAAGAAAGCAGTCCCTGAGATCCAGTCCCGTTTGAAGAAGCGACTGAACGGGAATGGGAACAAGGCCCTGGTCTGCACCTTCCATTCCCTGGGGTATCGAATCCTGAAGAGGGAGAACTCTCTTGGGATCGGATGCCGCCTGGTTGAAACTCTCTGCAGAAAGCTGCAGGGAGTCTTCGACCTCACGAGGACTTTCTATCTGGTCTGGACTGCTCGCCAACCCCACAGCAGCCTGTGGGCTTGCGCTCGCTGATTCGGTTCATGGGGAAGAGAAAGCGACGTCCCTGACTTACTGACTTACCTTGCCTTGCAGCTCTCTCTTCCTGTCCGCTCTTGTGCAGTGGGTGCCGTTCTCTTACGACATGCCAATAAATCAAGATGTCCCTCTCTTCCATGGATTTGCCCTGATCAAAGACAGCATGCGCGTCAACAAGGAATCGGATCCCCGACAGGAGACAACTCGGAGCTAAATTGCCCCCGATCAGCAAAGGTGATCGAGGGCAGGAATATGGACTTCACGAATGAAGCTTCTTTACCGCCGTGATTCAACGATTGATTCTGAAGAGCCCTTTCAAGTTGTCTCCAAGGAACTTGCGCTTGTCCTCTTCTGAGACTTCAAGAGCGTAAATTTCCCGGATGTACTGTTTGACATATTTGGGGTCATTCAGTTCATACGGGAAATCGGTAGCGAAGCATGTCCGATGCGGTCCCAAGGTTTCCATCGCGGATCTGATAGCCGGCAGCCATCCCCCATAACCCGCGGAATCGAAATAAACATTCTTCATCCGAGACTCGAATTCATCGACCAGACCAACCTCGTTGGCTTGATTAATCGCCAGACCGCCACGCCTGGGCACATTTTCCGGAAGAGAAAAGGATTCCGGCCGGTGCCACGCCAACAGACGGCCCTTCAAAATAGGAAGTCCTCCCCCGAGATGAGACATGATAATCTTTAATTCCGGGAATCTTGGAAGAACACCATAGAACATTTCAACAAAGGATTTCACTATGTCGTACTCACGGGCAAGGGTCATGAACAGGTCATAACGCTCTCCCCCCCAGAGCTTCATTCTTATTGTAGGGTGGACAAAAACGGGCATGTCGTATTTGAGGGCCAGTTCATAAACATGATTCATAATCGGCGCATCTATGGTCAACCCTTGAAATGATGTTACAGCCGCAATCCCCCACAGACCCAGCTGCTCAACTCCTCGCTTGATCTCGTCTTTCGTTTTTTCAGGGTCGGCAAATGGATAGAAATGAATCATTCCCCTGAATCGGTCTGGAAAATCCTTAACCAGTTTGGAGTACCCTTCGTTGACCGCTCTACAGAAATCATGACCATTTGGGGAAAACGAAGACGTACTCAAAATAGCCATGTCGATGCCGGAGCGGTCCATCCAGTCCAAGTGCTCCCGGACACTCACCATCTGCTCATACTCTCTCTTGAACCTGCTGAGTCCGTAGGTGAAATCATGCTCGTCGGTTTTGCCAACCAGCTTGAGTGCCTCCTCCGGAATAAAGTGATGCTGCATATCGATAACCAGGTATTTGTCACTCATGTCACGCCTCCCCTGTAACGCGGAAAACTGAACTGATCCTTGTCCTGCTCATTCCCCGATCACCACCTTGATATTGCTTTCCTTGAAAAACCGCAACGCACCCGGGTGATATGCTTCGGGACCGATATCACTGGTGGCCATCTTTTCGACACTCAAAGCAGCAGCAGCCGGAGATGTTTTCCTTAGAGCCTCCATATGTGTGGCGAATTGTTTACATACCTCATATGCGAGCTCCTCCGGGAATGTCTCATCAGCATACATCCAAATTATAGCAGGAAAGGTCGTGACATCACGATCCGGTATACCTTTGGTAATACTTCCTGCCGGAACCCTGATAGGTGAAATGGGAACTCCCGTTGCCTTGGACGCCTCCTTCTGAAGTTCTGCAGGAATGTCCACGACCCAGATCTTTCTCGATTCAAACATTCTGATGAAAGACGGAACCGGGGAAAATTTGTTGGGACTTGTTCCGATGAGGGCTGCATAACCGACTGTTGCGTCGATAAGATTATCGACCATGCCATCCACCGCAGGCTCGAACGGATTATAATCCCCTTTAACCGTGTCATAGATGCCTATGTGTTTCAGAAGGGCTGTAAACGTCATCTCCCCTTGTGATCCTTTTGTCCACAGATTGACCCTTTTTCCCTTTAGATCATGCAGTGTCCTGATCTCCTCCTTGTTGGTGAAAATGGGGACCGCGAGAACGCCTGCACAACTCGTCAACGCTTTTGCAGTGTGGTAGGGGGCCTTTGAAGAGGGCAAACCCTTTTGGGCCATCCAGTTTGTGAAGGTGGCCGACATCACGAACGTATCCTTCCGGATCTCAGGCTTGTTGGCCAATTCATGAATATTGCTGGGTTTCCCTTCCTTCACTTTGATTTTTAGCCAGGGATGGCTTCGGTTTACCTCCATCGCGAATTGCTGCGCTACCAGGAAGGCGACCGAGCCGAAATTGCCGGTAATAAAGGTTACCTCTTTTTTTGGCTTCTCTTCAGCAGCTTGCGCGGTTACCGAAAATCCCAAAGCCAAGCCCACGATCAGCAACACCGATAAAATTGGTTGCACCTTCTTCATGATACCCCTCCTTCTGTGCTAAGGTTTGCTAAAGGTTAACAAGGAAAGCCGAGCTGATGTCCTAGTCTATCGAGACACCAACATTGGGCTTTTGCATAGCAAACAAGACTCTGGCTTGGAAAATGGTCATGAAAAGGAATACCGCGGCGCCGGAAACCCACATCAGCGGGGAATGACCAACCAGATACCCCAGGAAAAGAATCGCAGCAGCGAGTCCCAGGCCGCGAAAGAGAGCATTACACCTGATGATGTAATACCCGGCCAAACAGATCTGGAAGTTCAGGATGATGAGGATGGAGGAAAGAAACCCCAGTATGATATGCGAGATAGAATGGCCTGAAAAGTCGAGCATGACGGGGGGAAAAAATACACACAAGAACGGAACTAAAAACCCTGCAAGGCAAAGCTTTGAACTTTCGATGCCTGTTTTGAAATAACTCCCTTTCGCAAGGGCGGCACCGTATGCGGCAGCTGGGGCAACAGGCGGCGTAACCACAGAAAACACCGCAAAATAAAAGACGAAAAAGTGTGCGGCGTGCAATTTCACACCTGATTCTATCAATATTGGCGCGGCAATGAAGCTCACCAGGATATAAGCAGCGGAAGTAGGCACCTCCATTCCCAGGACGATGCAGGAAAGCATGATTAGAAGAAGTTGACCTATTACGTTGTTTCCCATCAAGCCGGCGGCGAAATAGGATAGTTTGACCCCGAGCCCGGTCAAAACCACACTGCTTATGACAATCCCCACAATTGAGAGTAGAATTGAAATCCGAAAACCCGCCACTGCGCCGTCACTCAGTGCCTCGAGGTATTTTCCAAAAGAGAGACGAGTTTCTTTTCTGAAAAACGAGACGAGAATTAGAGTGCATATTCCCCAAAAAATGGCAGCGGAAGCCGTGAAGTCCAAAAGCAAAACTGCGGTAATTACCCCCAGAGGAACAATGAAGACCGGTGCGGTAGCGAGGGATCCGGTGAATCCGACGCTTTCTATGTCCTTCTCCGACACTCGGATCCCCAATTTCATCACTGTTAGATGTCCGTACAAAACCAGGCTCAGATAAAACAAAACGGCAGGGATCAGGGAAATCAGCGCGATCTTTGCGTAGGAGCTATTTGTAAAATCAGCCATGAGAAAAGCGGCCGCCCCCATAACAGGAGGCATGATCTGACCCCCGGTTGAGGCAGCAACCTCAAAAGCCCCTGCTTGGACCGGACTGAGGCCGACCTTTTTCATCAATGGGATAGAGAAACTTCCTGTAATGAAGATATTTGCAGAAGGGACTCCGGTAATCGTACCCATCATCATGCTTGGAACAATGGCAGACAGCACCGGACCGCTTCGTATATGCCGCGACAGACTCACTGCAATGTGTAAAAGAAATCGAGGCGCACCTGTAGCCATAAGCAGCGACCCAAACACGACAAAAAGAAAAACGTACTTTACAGATACACCGAGTATGAACCCAAGTATGCCTTCGAATCCCATTGCATACTTTGAAATGATGTACGGAAGATCATACGGGCCTGTGTTGAGGGGGCCGGGAAGAAGATGGCCGAATGTTGTATATAGTACGAAAACAAAGGCAATGGTGACGATCGGATACCCGAAGAATTTTTTGGCGTAGAAAAAGCATAGGACGATCAGCAATCCGCCTATGACCATATCCGGCATCTCGGGGTCGCCTTTTTGGATCAAATCGACATAGTTACCCTTTATGTATAACAGAACTACTATGCTTATCAGTATGGGTATCGACCAAAGGACAATTGGAATCAGACTCTTCTTCTGATCCAAAGCCTGCTTCATTACGACCAACGAGACCAGGACCAGGCCGACACATAAATGCATGACCTTTTCTTCATTGAAGGTTTGAAAAGAGTATCTGGCTGCAACCATCTGAAGCAGGACGGCACCCGCTCCAATTAGCAATATCGCCATGCTTATTGTCTTTTTGACCCGGTCCATTCCCTTGCCCCTTCTAAAGACACATTGTGGAGAGTCGAAGGTTCCTATCTCTTTTTCAACAGAAGCCTGGCGACGAATCAGTCACCCCCCATACATTCTTCATCCCGGCGAGCTCCAGGGTCAGTTCATCTTTCTGGATTTTTCAAAAACTTCTTTAATAACCCTTTTCAGGATTTTTCCCTGTGGGCTTTTCGGAAGTTCCTTCCAGAATTCCACGGAACGCGGCCTTTTGTAGCCGGCAAGATGCTCGCCGCAAAAATCCATTATCTCCTGGGCATTCGCACTTGCACCGTCTTTGAGTACGATGATCGCCTTGACTGCTTCACCCCAGTGATCATCCGGGAAGCCGACGACCGCCGCTTCCAGTACAGCATCATGCTTGTAAAGCACCTCCTCGATTTCCCGAGGATATATGTTGACCCCTCCGCTTATGAGCATGTCGTTTTTCCGTTCCACTATATAGACGAAGCCCTCCTCATCGATCTTGCCGAGGTCTCCGGTGTACAGCCACCCATCCCTGATTTTGTCTTTCGTTTCCTGAGGCATCTCCCAATACCCGAGCATCATGGCCTCACTTTTCAGGATGATTTCGCCAACTTCGCCTGGTTGCGTTTCAAGCCCCTTCTGGTCGACGATCTTGAGCTCATAATCGAGAACGGATTTTCCTGAGGATGCCAGCCTCGCCAACCGTTCATCCGTCGCCTCAGCCCGGTGCTCCTCCGGCCTCAGTATGGTCGTAAGAGGGCCCGATTCGGTCTGTCCATACAACTGTGCGAAGGAACATGGAAACGCCCTTAAGGAATCTTTCAGGAGCTGAACCGGCATGGGCGCGCCTGTGTAGATTATAAGGCGCAGGCTCTTCAGGTCGAACCGGTGTAAATCGGGCACCTGAAGCAGGGAATGGATCATTGTAGGGACCATTTGGCATCGCGTTATACCATTGTTCTGAATATACTTGAGGACCTCGACGCCATTGAAGTTGCCTTCGCGGCGGACATAAATCGTATTGGGCATATACGTATGCCTCATGAGGTTATCCTCACCGGCTACGTGATACATTGGAAAGGTGATCATCACCTTTTCATCATAATCGACCTTCAGCTCGATTACCCCGGTCAGGGCGTTGAGTATAACATGCCTGTGCGTGTGTAACGCGCCTTTTGGGCGACCGGTTGTCCCTGCCGTGAAGAACATGCTCATGACATCGTCCTCCTGAACACCGCCACCAGGCTCTTCTTCGGACCCGGCTGACATTATGCTCTCGTAACTCTCGGCAAAAACCGGTCGGCACTCACTTTGTATGCAGACAAATAGAGTGGCAGGGATAATCTCCGATTTTAGGGATCCGATGAGCTCCTCATATTCTTTGTCGAAAAACAGTACGCCGGGTCGGGAATAGTTTAAAAAATACCTCAGTTCAGCCATCTTCACATGATTGTTATAAGGGCAGAAAATGCCGCCCGTCTTTCCGGCGGCAAAATATATTTCAATGAACTCATGGCCGTTGTGGAGCAACACACCTATTCGTTCGCCTTTTGACAAACCCTTGGCAACCAAACCGTTGGCGAGCCGGTTCACTCTTTTGTTCAACATTCTGTAGTCTTCAGTAAACCCTTCAGAGACGACTGCAATCTTGTCGGGGAATTTATTTGCGTTTCTCAAGAGAACATCGCCCACTCTCATAATAAAACGAGCTCCATTTCTCTGGGTTGGCTCTCGCGTGGCTGCATGAAGCTTCCTTGGCACGGGAAAACAGCAATAACTCGCAGAACGCTCCTCCCCTAACCTTCATTTACTGAAAAGCAGCTTCCTGACGTTTTCTGAAAAGAACTTCTTCTTGTCCTCTGTCGGCAAATCGAGGCTGTCTACGTCTGTGATAAAGCGATTGGCGTGCTCGGCCTTGTCAAGCTCATAAGGATAATCCGTCGCGTAACAGAGGTGATCTGCCCCAAGGGTTCGGAAGGCTGACTCGATCACGGGAAGCCAGGCGCCGTAACCCGCAGAGTCGAAAACCACATTTTCAAATCGCTTTTCGAAATCATCCACCAGGCCCAGTTCTTTTGCATAATGAACAGATAAACCATGGCGGCGATCTTCTTCCGGAATTTGCATGCCTTCCGGCTGGTGCCAAGCCAAAAGCCTGCCTTTCAGGGCCGGCATCCCGCCTCCGAGATGAGCAATTATAACTTTCAGTTCCGGGAATTTGGGTATGACCCCATGAGCCATTTCAACCACCGCCTTGGCCACTTCATATTCTCTTGAAATTGTCGTGAACATGTCATACTTTTCACCACCCCACATGGCAATTCTCACGCTCGGGTGAACAAATACAGGCATGCCATAATCAAGGGCAGTTTCGAAAATGGGGTACAACACGGGAGAGTCAATGGTTGTTTGCCAGTATGAGGTGGCCAGTGAAAGGCCCCACAATCCCAGATCAACCGCCCTTCTTATTTCATCACGATTTGTTGACCACTCCTCCAGCGGAAAAATTTGTATCATCCCTTTGAACCGATCGGGATACTGCTTCACGACTGACGCATATGCATCGTTACAAGCCTTGCAGAATTCATGACCGTTCGGTGAGAATGCGCCCGTACTCAGAATTGCCATGTCAATTCCGGAATTGTCCATGTAGTTCAGGTGCTCCTTGATATCCGCCATGACGGTATAGGCTCTGAGATACCTGCGAAGCCCGGTTGTGAAGTCGTGCTCGGGTGTTTGGGTAAACAGATTGAGGGCGGCCTCCGGTATGAAGTGGTGCTGCATGTCTATTATAAAATATTTGTTGATCATCTCTTAACCTCCCCTGGCTTTGCTATTTGTCCTTCATTTTCTGTTTTTTTCTTTAGCTGGTTTGTTATTGATGCTCCCACCACACTTACGATCGAGCTGCCTCCGTCGACCACATAGGCCGCACCCGTCGTAAACGATGACTCGTCTGATGCCAAATGCGCGCAGAGGCCCGAGATTTCACTTGCGTCCCCAAACCGCTGAAGGGGAATATTCGATGAGATTGTGGAAAAGAAGGTGTCATTATCCATGCCCAGCAGTACACCGACAGAACCGAAATCGTGCTCGGTCATTGCGGTTCTTATGCCGCCTGGACATACGGCATTGCACCTGATCTTGTAAGGCCCGTAATCGAGTGCGGCTTGCCTGGTGAGCATTATCAAAGCAGCCTTCGATGTGCAGTATGCAGATCTGTTTGGCAGGCAACGCAATCCCCCGACGGACGAGATGTTTATGATAGAGCCGCCGCCATTGCCGATCATATGTGGAATCGCCGCTTTCATCAGGAGAAAGGGCCCTGTCAGGTTTACCTCCATAACTCTCCGCCAATCTTTCATGTCGAGATCAGCAACTGCACCTGGGGCGCCTATCCCGGCGTTATTCACAAGCACATCGAGTTTTCCCCCGAAATCCACTGCAGTCAAGACCATTCGTGAGACATCTTCTTCCCTTGACACATCTCCTGAACAGGTGACCACCACACCCGTCGGCAAAGACTTGGCGACCTTGTCGAGAACCTCTTGCCGACGGCCTGTGATGCATACCTTTGCCCCTTCGGCCACAAATCGCTCGGCGATCGCCGCACCGATCCCTGTGCCGCCCCCCGTAATGAGCGCAATCTTTCCCTTTATTTTCATGCCTCGTCTCCGATTGGTCCGCTCGTTACAGCCATGACCATTTTCTCAACAGTAATCCAGGTCGTGTTGTCACGAGGCAGATCCGCAGCGTGATTTTCTGCGCGTTTGAACTAATTGCCGATATGCAGGTTCGAACGAAAACACCATCCGAAGAAGGCAGTTCGGTATGGGCGAACTATTTAAGGCTAAAAGCTGGAATCACAGTCGTTTATACGAATAGATGACAATCAGCACCCTTGCCCTTTTATTTCCCAGACTTCTTGCTGAATGCGGTTTTTCAGCGTCGAAATAGACGTGATCTCCGGCTTCAAGAATGGCGTAACTTTCCCCGTCGTAAAAGAACTCCATCTTCCCTTCCAGGACGTAGTTGAATTCTTCCCCCTCGTGCCGGAACTCTTTATTTATATCGACCTTGTTTTCGAAGGCCACGGTCACGATGAACGGCTCCATGTTCTTGCCCTTCTTATTAGGGGCAAGATCATCGTAAGTATACCCATAGTGGGTTCCGTCTCGGGCCATCAAGCTATGTTCATTCGCCCTCCCCAATACGATAGATTGATACGGAACGGCGGCTGCGGTCCGAGCGAAGAGATCGACAATGTCAATACCGAGAGCCTTTGTTATTCGAGAAAGGGTGTAGATCGGTGGTGGTTGGTCAGAATTTTCTATTTCGGATAGGTAGCCTTTCGAGAACCCGGTAAGTTCTGCCAAGTTCTCCAAGGTAAGCTTCTTGCTGCGTCTTATTTCTTTCAAGCTCTTTGTAAGAAGTCTTTCCTGCATGGCTCTTTCTTTTTGAGGTGATCGGATGTTTGGTAGGAGTGAACAAATCCTTTTTCGCTAACACCAAACATAAAGTCAAGCAAAATTATTTTCGGTCTCCCGTCAGGTGTGAACGAGTCAGGTGTGAACGAGGGCTCTTCGTATCAACTCACGTGGGCGAGGCGTAAAGCATCCGCGCCCGAAGGACGCTCAGGGCGTGGATTCCGATTCGGAATAAATTGACCAAGCGGTGTAAGTCTCGGGCATTGACAGGACGGCTTAACGATCGAAGTAGACACCTCAGGTGTATCTCCTCGCATACAGTTTCCTTTCAGTTCTGCCCACAATAGGGCTCTTTTCGACAACCTTCCAATTTTTCACATGCTTCTCGCCAGCAGACAAAGGCCCCTTTCGAGGCATGCAAGTTGCTATGCAACCAACAGGGATGAACGACGTCACCATTGGGGAACGGAGGTCGGAAAACGGAATGAAGGATGTCAATGTAGGGGACACGATTCTCCAGGAGCAAAGAGGGATAGACCTATTCCTCTGCGGGAAGCTTTCAAAGAAGGATGCACTCTGCCTTCCGGGTCCATTCACCTGTTCACCATAGCGGAAAGGGAAGCGATCACGGAAGCGAGATCAGCCTACTATTTGCATGAGAGCGATTCGTACATCGAGATCTGGAAGGTCAATGAACATGTCAGCGGAGTAATCGCCAGGCGAAACAGGCCTGAAAGGAATTTGAAGCAGTTTATAATAGAACACTTGATCGAGGTCTTTATCTCGACACAGTTTCGCTTTGAGCGAAAAAGACTGATCGATCCGGGATATCTCTCGGCCGAGGAGTATGGCGATATGCAGAGTCTTCTGCAAAGCGTCCTCAGAAGATGCAAATCCAAGAGATTCTCCCGGTCCAACTGAATCGCCACTGAGGGACATTCTTTACGGGCTATACTTTTGACGGTGAGCGATCAACGCTATGGCCGCAGTCGTCACTCCTGCATCCTCTACAAGAATCTTTGCCCGCTTTGCTCTCACTCTGGGAAACATTATGCCTTCGGCTTTCGGAGCTCAGTGCCTCTTTGCTGACCTTTTCTTCTGCACATGTTTCCTGAGCATCAGAGGTGCTTTGAGGCAAATGCTCGCCCCGAGTGGCTCTTGAGGTATTTCTCAAAGGCTGCCGCCTTTTCACGGGTTTGAAACGCAATCGCTGTCTCGATTCTCCATGGGCGGTACTTCGCGGTGTGGGGGACCTGTCCGGCGTTGTGCGCTCTCAGGCGGGATTGCAGATCGTCGGTCAAGCCTGTGTAGTGGCGGGAGGGTTCGTCGAGACTCGATAAGATGTAGACATAATGGAACCCGTCCATGTCTTCCAGTCTTCGTTCTCCACTTCGTTGCGAACGATCGGTTGCCTTCTCGGCTTGCCAAGGCGTAGTTCGCAACGTTTCTCTGCTGATGCGCAGGAGGCCCGGCTTCGCCCTTTGGGGCTGTGGAACTGAGATCCTCTGCTTTCCTCCTCCGGCTTGCAAAGGCGTAGTTCGCAATGGTTCTATGGCTGATGTGCAGGATGAGGCCCGGCTTCGCCCTTTGGGGCTGTGGAACTGAGATCCTCTGCTTTCCTCCTCCG
>JAGUZM010000450.1 GCA_020060805.1 Deltaproteobacteria bacterium
GCGCAAACGATGTTGATCGTGAGAAACGCTACAGCGACAGGAACGCCAAGCAAAAACAGCGCGATGAGTGAGAGAAAAATCAATAAGAGTATCAGCCACCATTCCACGAGTCTTAGCTCCCGCTAGGGTTTTTTTCCGTACAGCCCTATCTCCTTGGCAAGCCGGTGCGCCTTTCTGAGGAACTGGATCATAAAGAAAAAACTGCCGAAGGGAATGACGGCAAGAATAGGCGCTTTAGGAAACTCAAGCATTGAGGGGTTTCGCACGCCTCTCTCGAAATTGTCCCAGGTCTCGATCGAACCGAACACAGCGATGATGGCAAACACGAACACCCCGATCACCGAGCTTGCAAAAGCCATACGAGACTGATTCCTTGGACTCGACATCATCGTGAGAACATCGACTCTCACATGCCCTTCCAGTTTCTGAACCCATGCCGCTCCGAGAAAAGTCATATAAACCAAAAGGTATTCGGCGATCTCGATGACCCAGGATAGGGGGCGGTTGAGGAGGTATCTCATGGTCACATCGATGCAGACAGAGATCATGAGGAAGAGGAGTATGATGCCGCTGGCAGCGGCTAGAATCTCCAGCGTCTTATCAAACAGTTCAGGAAGTTTTCTAAAATTAATCATCTGTCATGGCCGTGCACGTCTGCTTTATAAGGTCTTTTGTCTTGGGAAACAAACGACACGTCATGCCCGGCATTGACGGAGAATGCCAGGCATGATCGGCGTCTGAAGGGAATCGCAATCTATCAATATCCTGCCGCTTTTTTCAGGCTCGGGATGAGGTCCGGTATCTTTTTCTCCAGTTCAGCCCATTCCACGTCGTATGAGAGATCAGCGAATCTCTTCGCGTCGGCAGGGGAGAAGGTAATTTGCTTTATCCCCACCTTCTCAAGAGCCTCCCGTTCGTTTTTGTTCTTCTCCTGAAAGTGGGCCACCACCTTGCGTTCAGATGAGGCGGTGATTTCATGCAATTTTGCCTTTAAATCGTCCGGGAACTTGTTCCAAGTATTCATGTTGACAAGAATAACCAGGTTGCTTGCCGGCCATAGCTCTTGGTTGACATAATACTTCAAGAACCGCGTCCAACCCTCCTCTCTTGGGCCCACAAGAGGCCAGAGAGTCCCGTCAACGACACCCCTTTCAAGGGCCGTGTAAGTTTCTGCCGGTTGTATCCCAACCCCGGCAATACCCAGTGCCTTATAGAAACGTTCATAAGTCGTAAATGTCCTGAGACGCCTGGCTTTGAGCTCATCGACTGCCTTGACAGGCTCCTTCAACCACATATAAAAACCGCCGTGTAGCCATCTCCCCAGGTACCTGACGCCCACTTTCTCATGTTCCTTCACCAGGATGTCGGAATAGCCGCTTTTCCGTTCTTCCCACGGCATCAGCCTTGAGAGGGTCAGGGTGTATCCCACCGGCACTTGGGGTCCGTAATGGCTACCGGATGTGAAGGATACGTCGATAATCCCTTTCTTGACCGCCTCGATTTGTTCGAGGGTGGGAATAACTTCAGGGCCCCCTACATAATTGACTTTAACCTGCCCTTTGAGTTCGTTGTTGATGTTATCGATCCAAGAGAATACTCCCCACGCAAGGGGGTGATCCTTTGTGAAAAAACAAGATGCCTTGAGCGTAGCAGGCTCAGCAGCAGCGATCGGTTGGGCAAAAAAGATAAACAATGTCACAAGCAAAAGTGAAACACAAAGTCGTTTCATTTCATTACCTCCTTTGGGGTTGCCTAAGCAACGCCGTGTCAAATGGTTCCCGGTTTCCAAACATGTTAGCCGACTTAATGCATAAGCATACATCACAAAAAAAGGTTACTGTGAGGGGCGGAGCCGGGTGGAAATCTCAACGAATAGCTTCGCTGGTGGTCGCAGATGACATCTTGAACACCGTAACCTTGCTTAAGTGGTTCACCGTACTGGAATGCACAACACCTGGGTGGTGTGCCGGCTAAGCCATTCCCCTCCTGGGTAAAGGGCTGGAAAACCAGAGGAGGGTCGGCTTGATCGACCTGCCCCTTAATCATGGTGCAATCGCGGTGCCAAAGAACTCAATGGTGTAACTAGCTGAAAAGACAAAATCTCTAATTCGAATGTGGCCCCGATCACCCTGGGCCGGAAAAGATACTTTACGTTTTCTAGGAAAAACCATTACAGGTTTTACAACTTGAAATGCGACAGGGTAGAAGCAAAGCCTTACGGTTTTTCCAAAGGAAAATAGAGAATCCGTTGTGCTGCCAGGTGCCCGGGCGCAACCCTTATGCCAGCGCCTAGTCAAGGGATAGGATCGCTTCGGGATTGGGTGGAATCCCCTCTTTGCTCCAGCCCCTGAATTCGTAGTACTCATCGAGCATCCTGCTGAATTCCTCTCTCGTGAGGTGTTTTCCCTTGAAAGGCCCGGACGGGCTTGGCTCATCCAGGAGCCGGCTCACGACCGAGTCATCTTCCCGCGTAATGCCCTCACGTAAGTTGAACAGGCGCTCGATGTTGATGATCTTCTCCCCGATCTTCATCACCTGATCACCTGTGACTTCGACTCCCGTGACAGCATGGAGGAGCTTGGCATAGTCCTCGGGCATATAGCCATGATCCAATTGAATCCACGGCCCGGCAAACTTGCACAGCTCAAGGGAGTCGCTTACGGCATTGGAGTGTTCCAGCCATACGACCATTTTGGCTTTGCCCTCCACCCCGAGTTGATCCACTACCCCTGGCTCCCCGATGAAATGCTCGCCCACCTCGGGGGGCAGGTGCATCTGCTCTATATTGGGTATGCCTCGCAGATGATCACCGCCGCGGGATGCGACCGCTGTGGCAAAAGTTACGCCTTTGGAAACGCGCGTCATGCCAGCGCTCAGCGTCATGCCTTTGGCATGCACGACAGCGTCCATGCCTTTTCCAAGCTTTTTTGCGGCCAGGTAGGAACCTTCCGCCAGCAGATCCCCTACGCCCTCGCGTTTGGCAATCTTATCGATAAGGGCAATCATCGCATCCGCGTTGCCCCAGGTGACATCGAGGCCGTCAAGGTCCGATTTTGTCAGCAAACCCCTCTCGTAGCATTCCATTGCCCAGGCGAGGGTATTGCCCGTGCTTATCGTGTCAAGACCGAGGCGGTTGGCCATCTGGTTCATCACCAAGATGGACTCCAGGTCCGGGTTGGCGCACCTGCCGCCGAAAGCGGAGAGCGTGGCGAACTCGGGTCCTTCGCCGTAGGTTCCGGCATACTTTCCCCGGGAGATCTCATAATAGTGGCCGCAGTGGATGGGGCAACCAAAACAGGCCCGGCTTTTCTTGACGTATTCCTGAAGCGCGGTCCAGCCTATTTTATCGGCCTCCTCATAGCAGTCTTCCTGCCAGTTCCTCGTAGCGAATGCACCGATATGATTGAGCAATTCCACGAGCATCGGGGTCCCCATAACGGACATGGCGCGGTAGGAGGGCATCTTGCGAATCTTTTCTGCATAGGCCTTGGTTAATTGCTTTAACTGGTCCGGATGGGCGACCTTCACGGATTGGGTCCCAAGCGCGGCTATGGCCTTCAGCTTTTTGGTGCCCATCACCGCCCCCATACCGGTGCGGCCGGCTGCGTTCTTGAGCCCGTTGATCACGGCCGCAAACCGGACACGGTTTTCACCAGCCTGGCCGACGCATATGGAATGCACCTTGGCATGGGTCTCTTCTTCGATGAGTCGCTGGGTCTCTTCTGTATTCCGTCCCCAAAGGTGGGATGCATCCCGGATCTCCGCGGTCCCGTCCCTCAACAGAAGGTAGCACGGCTTCTCCGATTCGCCCTCCACAATGATGAAGTCGAACCCGGCGCGGCGCAGGAACGGCCCCCAGTGGCCCCCGCAGTTCGAATCGCCCAGGATTCCGGTAAGGGGGGATTTGGCTGTGATGGTGAACCGTGCGGACGTCGGGACGGTGGTGCCCGTGAGAGGTCCGGTTCCCACGATCAAGGGGTTGGCGTGGCTGAGCGGCTCAACGCTCTGATCAACAAGATCATAAAGGAGCCTCGAGTTTACCCCTCGCCCTCCAATCAGGTTTCGAGGAAGCGACTCGGGGAGCGTGTCCCTTTCGGTTGCCCAGTTCGTCAGGTTCACACGAAGCGCAAACCGTTCAAGATTGTACATCGTTAAGCCTCCGCACGTCGATTTGATTTGATCAATATCTTCCTCCCCAGTCAGGGCAACAGCTCAAGGGGCGGATGGGTGTTGTCCCTCCAGAGCCTAAGTGGAAGGACCGTTGGCGCCGGCGGTCCGGGCCAGGACTTGGGCTTTGTCAAAGGAACGGCGATCGAAGGTGTCGACGATGCGGCCGCCCCGCAGCACCACGATGCGATCGGCAAGGCCCAGGAGTTCGTCCAAATCGGACGATGCCAGCACCACGAGGCTTCCCCCGGCCACCGCGTCCCCGATAACCCGGTAGATCTCCACTTTTGCGCCGACATCGACACCGCGGGTCGGGTCGTCCATGACCAACACCCTGGCACCGGCTGCGAGCCACTTGGCAATCACGACCTTCTGTCGATTGCCACCCGACAATCGCTCCACCGGAATGGAAGGGTCGGCAGGGCGAATGTCCACTGCTTCAATCAACTCGTGGACCAGTGCCCGGCCCTGTTTGCGCTTGAGAAAACCACATTTCTGAAACCGGCTCAGGTTCGGCAACAGGATATTCTCTTCCACGCTCATCTTTGGGACGAGCCCCTCTGCGGACGCATCGCCCGGAACGAGGCAGATGCCGGTCCTGATCCGGCCGCGAACAGACAGACTTCCGACCGCATGGCCGTCCAATCGGATGGCGTTCCGCGGGCTGCGAAGCTCACCGCTAAGTCGCGCCAAAACGTCACGCACCGCTGACCCGATAAAGGTGGGGATACCGAATATTTCTCCCCGCCGGCCGGTCAGTTCAGTCCGGTGGCCGGGTTTCGGCATCCATGTCGCATGCAGGAGAGGTTCCCCCAAGGCTACCTCTTTCTTCGGGTAACCCTTGGCGAGATCACGGCCCACGATCATTCGGACGAGGGTCGAGGCATCGAGGTCCCTTGCCGGTTGCGTCCCGATCAGATGGCCGTCCCGTATCACGGTGATCCGGTCGGCGATGGAAAGAACTTCTTCGATGCTATGGGCGATCAACACAATGGCGACACCTTCGCTGCGGAGGGTTCGGACGTGGGTGAAGAGATGCTCGATCTCGTGTGCGGTGAGGGCTGATGTCGGCTCGTCGAGGATAAGGAGCCGCGCTTTTCGGGCCAGAGCGCGACTGATCTCCACGACCTGACGTTCCGCAACTGTCAGTTCGCGTACGCGAGCACGCACCTTGCGGTCGAGGCCGAAGGGGGCGAGCTGGCGCGTTGCGTCCTGTATCATGCGGGCATGGTTCAGCAGCTTAAGGAAGC
>JAGUZM010000088.1 GCA_020060805.1 Deltaproteobacteria bacterium
GCTGGGCTATTTTTCCGCCTTCCTGACGATTGCGATCCTCCTTTTTTCAGAGGTCACGCCCAAGAGGCTGGGAGTGCTCTATGCCAAATCTCTTTTGCCCGTGGTCGCCTTCCCCCTGAAGGGTCTGGTCTGGATCATGACGCCCGCCGTCTGGGTCGTCGGCCTCGTCACAGGGTTCATCGGCCGGCGCAGGCCGGAGGACTCGATATCTTCGGAGGAACTCCGGACCATGGCGCGGCTGAGTTTCCGCGCCGGTGGGATAAAGGAATACCAGGAGAGCGTGATCGACAACATCTTGTCCCTTGAGAGAAGAATCGTGAGGGATGTGATGACCCCTCGCACCGTCGTCTTCTCCCTGAGCGAACACCTCACCCTGGAGGCGGCTGCGGAAAAAGCGTCCCAGTGGGAGCACAGCCGGTTTCCTGTGTATGACAAGGACACGGAAGATCTCGTCGGCATCGTCCTGACAAAAGAGTTGTTCATTACCCTTGCCCACGGTGAAAAGGAAAAGAGGCTGACGGATATCATGAGGCCCGCTCACTTCGTGGTGGAAACAGCCAAACTCAGCAATGTCCTCATGGAGTTCATGAGCTCCCGGCAGCATCTCTTCGTCGTCATCGACGAATACGGCGGGCTTTCCGGGCTGATTTCCCTGGAAGACATCCTCGAAGAAATCCTCGGCCGGGAGATCATGGGGGAGTCGGATCAGGTGGCGGACAAAAGAGAGCTGGCGAGGCAGAGGAGAAAAACGGTCCTCTCCGGGACCTCCCCATCATCGAAGGAACGGGGTTGATAGGGAGGGCCTGAGTTCTTGCCCGAAAATGTCTGAGACAGGCCTGTTTGTCATGTTGAACCCTTCCTTGACCTTGTGTGCGCCTGATGAGCAAAAGTCATGTTTTGCCTGTTGCCCTCCCATCAGGCCCGCGGGTTACGAACACCTTCAATATAAAAACATCATCCGAAGGATTCTGTTAGAAAACACGGCCTCCTTCACCCGGGAAGGGAGAGCCCTTATTCCCATCACGGGTTTCAGCTGCTGGGCTCTCGGGTACCTTGACAAGAACTTTCGCCTGGCCGGTTGTCTCCTTCATCCATGCCAGAACCAAGGACTGGATTTGCGCTACAGGGTAGATTATGACGGCAAGTGCCAAAGGGAATCATGCCCTGAGGCTCAGGCCTTTTCGCAACTGGCCGTGCCTGCCAGAATTTTCTGGCTTCATTTGGCTGACGGCCTCGACTCTTTTTCTTACTCCGGCCGGAGCAGCAATTTCCTTTTCACGATGATCGGGTGGGGAACCCAACTCCTTGACGTGATTGCGTCGAGGGAGGGTGGGATGATTTACACCGCGAAGTCTTTCCTGAGGGCCTATCCTTTTTTTTCGACCCCCCTTTCTCCCAGAAGCCATGCTTACCTTTTGAATCTCCTGATCACCCCTGAAAACATGCACCTTCTCAGAAGAGCTTCCTTCAAGGCGCGGTTCGAGGATCTTGCCCAGGTCCTTTCGGAAGAGTTTTCACAGGACCTGGACCACCAGACCGATGAAGCTCCCCGCAGCGAGCTGCGGGGTATCTTGAGCGGAATTCCGCCGAAGCCCTGCCCGCCTTCCCTCTTGCGAGCTACGGCGGGGCGCCTCGCCATTCCTCTCCGCAGCAAGCTGGGGAGTACCCTGGCGAAGGCGAATGGACCTTATGTTCACCAGCTCCCTCTTGAGCGGGACTTCCTGGATTACCTCCGGTTAGCTCTGGGGGTCCGGAGAATGTATGAGGAGCATGCCCTCGCCGTTAAGGGAAAAATTCTTGAAAGGATAGAAGAATTTCGCCGTTCCCTTCACTGCCGCTGAAGGCTGGGAAAAGAGGCTTCATGGAACAGGATGTCCTCCGCCTCATCGAAGAGAAGGGGCCCCTCACGGGCTCCGAGATAAACGACGCCATACGGGCCGAGGAGCTTCACCTTTGGCGCTCCTGCAAGCTTTCCGAAGCTCTTCTCACCCGGCACGTCGGCAGAAGGTATTTGAGACTCGATCAGAGGGTGGAGGGCTTCGCACGCCTCTCCCCTTCCATCCTGAGAGATTTTCTCACCTATTCTGTCATCGGCCTTGCCTGGGACCCTGAACCCATCAGCACGAAGGCGGAACAGATCCTTCTCCATATCGAGAGCGTCAGCAGGGCCAAATCCCTTCTCGCCTACACCGTTGTATCAGCCCTGTCCAGCCGTCTTGAGAGCGAGATACCCCTCCAGGACCAGGTGTGTTTCATCATTGCAGGAGATATCGTCCACAACATGGCCCACGACGTTCCCCGTCCGGAGCGGAGCACGGGTAAAATGGTCAAAGGGTCTGACATGGATCTGGTCGTCATCGTGGACAACGCCTTCCCTAAGCATTTCATCAGCCGGCTTGACGAAGCCATTTACGCTGAAAAATACAGGCTTCTCATCACCCCCCATATCAGGGAAGAGGTGGACTATGTGGTGAAGGACATGGATCGCGTGAACGAACAGCTCCGGTTTGACACGTTCAAACACATGGTCGCCTGCAAGATTCTCCACGAGGGGACCCTGCTCTACGGCAGCGACAAGATCCTTCACCGGGTCAAACGGATGCTTAAGGAAACGGGCGTTTCGGAGAAACTTGCGGCTATGGAAAAACAGGCTCTCGCTTTCAGGAACGACGCAGAGCGATACCTGCTTCATGAAGATATCAGGAACGGGCTAGAAAACCATGCCTACCTTTTCTACCCCGCCGAGGAATCCGAGGAGTTTGAGTAAAAGACCGTGACGCGTGATCCGTGATGCGTGATCGGTGAAGAGGGGTGCGACCATCGCACTTCCCACTTCGAACTTTTCTTTTCACCCTTTACCCATCACGCATCACTCAGTACCTGTTTTATCTTGACCCCATGGGGCACTTTCCATATACTCCATTTTTGCTGTAGCCAGGTTGCTGAAAAAACTGATTGTCAGACAGCCTCGTCAAGGGGCTTTAGAACTGTCAAAGAACTATTCATCAGGAGGTCATGTATGGGTAAAGTGGGAATCATTGGTGTAGGCCAGAGCGCCTTTGTCAGAGGCTTCCCGGGCTCCATCAGGGAACTGGCCTTCGAGGGTTTCAAAGAGTGCATGGCAGACGCCAAGATAGGTGTCAAGGACATCGATGCGACCGTGGTCTGCTCTGCTCCTGAATACGACAAACAGAGGTCCCCTTCCGGCGTCATGGCCGAGTATCTCGGGCTCACGCCGCAGCCTACGTTCTACCTGGAGAGCCTTTGCTCCTCCAGCAGCACCGGCCTCAAGGTCGCCTACTCTCTTGTCAAAGCGGGTCTTCACGATGTGGTGATGGTCATCGGGTTCCAGAAGATGTCGGAGATTTCCTCGGCGGAATCCCAGGAAAGAATGGGCCGCGGGGCTGACATTCAGTGGGAAAGCCCCTTTGGAACCATGATGCCCGCCTACTATGCCATGTATGCCAGGGCTCACATGGAAAAGTACGGGACTACCCCGGAGGATCTCGCCCTGATCAGGGTGAAGGCCTCCACCTACGGCCAGATCAACGAAAAAGCGGTCTACCGAAAATCCGTGGCCCTGGAAATGTTCTCCGACCCGCAGAACCCGATGTCCGGCCCTGTGGCGAGCCCCCTTCGGGTCGGGGATTGCTGCGCCAACGCAGACGGCTGTTCTTGTCTCATCGTGGCGAGCGAAGAGAAAGCCAAAGCCTTTTCAAAAAAACCGGTATGGATCCTTGGGGTCGGAGCCGCTTCCGCCCCTGTCAACATGGCGGGCCGCGACCTGTTTACTGGCCTTGCCGTGGCCCAGGAGGCGGCAGCGCAAGCCTACAAAATGGCAGGCGTCACGGCAAAAGACATCGACGTAGCCGAGGTGCACGATTGTTTTACGATTGCCGAGCTCATGGCATACGAGAACCTTGGCTTTGCAAAGCCTGGTGAAGGCAAAGACCTGATCAAGGGCAAAGAGACCTATAAAGAGGGCAGCATTCCGGTGAACGTGGATGGAGGTCTTCTCTCTAAAGGCCACCCCATCGGAGCGACCGGTGGCTCCCAGATCCGAACCATCGTTCTCCAGCTCCGCGGAGAGGCAGGACCGATGCAGGTGAAAGACCCCAAGATCGGCCTGGTTCATAATATCGGTGGCGTGGGTCTTTACGGAAATGTCAGCATTCTGGGGAGGGAGTAGCCATGGCAGAAAGAAAAGTGGACGATCGGTTCAAGAAATTCGGGACGGTGAGTTTTACGTCCATCTCCAAAGTCAATGACTTCGTGGATCAACTCGAGCAGGGCAAAGTGATGGGGACAAAATGCAAGGATTGCGGCCTCACCTTTTTCCCACCCCGGGCGGACTGCTACAAGTGCCTCAAAAGCAACATGGAATGGTTCGAAGTCACGGGTCATGGCAAACTGCTCACTTATAGCAGGCTGGAATACGGGCCCGTCGGGTTTGAGAAAGACCTCCCCTACGCGATCGCCGTGGTCGACTACGGGGGCTACAAGGTCTTCGGAAGACTCGCCGGCGACCTGCCGGATGAAGAGATCAAAGTGGGGATGGAAGTGAAAACCATCGTGAACAAGCTGCCCAGCGGCCAGTTGAACTACGTCTTCCAGAAAGTCTGAGCGGTCATTTTCGGTCAGCCGCACGACAGAAAGGTCTGGGGGCTTTTCTGGAGTGACTGGCGGGAGGGCGGCGTCTTTTCACGACTTATCTGTGGGGGAAGCCCCGGCCCCGAGCGCAGGCGAGGGGAACGGTGGAGGGGGCAAGTTTCCCTCGCAGATAAGTCGTAGAA
>JAGUZM010000079.1 GCA_020060805.1 Deltaproteobacteria bacterium
GCGATCCCTTCGGGGACTGAACGAGCAGGCACGTCAGATCCGTTTTGTCATCGCGGTTTGACAAAAGGTAGGAAACCTTCACGCCCTTGAGCTGGGGATGGGGTTCCCACTTCAAATCCTTCGGCTGAACGGCTTTCGCTTTTCCCATGATTTTCCCTCCTGGTTCTTCTGGCCTTTGCGGCAGGAAGCGCGGCTTCTGTGCATATAAGAGACATGTAGGATGTTCTCCTTTGAAGGTCAAGCGTTGAATGGGGGAGCATCGCAGTGTTTACGTTTCAGCGCCGCATCGGGAGTTCCCTCCGCAAAGGCCAAACCTCCCTGAACAAAGGTTCGCTCCCGGCGCCGGCATACAGGTAAACCGGAAACCGACTGGGGCGTCTAAAGGGGCAAAGTTCAAAAGGAGGAACCGGCGATGAAAACCAAAATCCTGATGATCGGCGCCCTGGTGGCGTTTGGATTCTTGATTCTCGGGACAGGCCCGGCCCTTGCACACGGCACGCACAGGGGAGCCTATTACGTTTATCCCAAGCACAAGGTGGTGGTCCATCCAGTCCGCCACAGGGTGGTTTACGCACAGCCGCGGCCGGCTTACGGCCACACCCGTGTTCACCGTAATGTACACGTCCAACCCCGACCTGTGTTCGTCGAGCGCGCCCCTGTGTATTACCCAGCTCCGGCAGGATGGGGATTCACGATTTATTTCGGGTACTAGGTCGTTCGCGCTGCCCGTGGGTGAACGATCGCAAAAAGACTTCAGGAGACATATTATGATGTTCGGGAAAAGACGGCTGAAGGCGTCCTTAATCGCTCTCTTCACAACGCCGGCCTTCCTCCTCTGCTTCCTGATTACGGCTGAGGGGGCAGGCCAGAAACAGGTTCATCGATCTCTCGGCCTGAGCAAAGCTGAACAGGCCAAAGGGAAGGACGGGCCGCCTCCGGGATGGGCCCGTGGCAAGAAAAAAGGATGGAGGGGCGGCGCGCTGCCCCCCGGTCTAGCAAAGAAAGGCGGTCTTCCTCCGGGCTTGACAATGGGCGCCCCTCCGGAGGGGAGAAGAGGAAGGGCGCCCTTGTCCTAATCGTTGCGCGAGCACAAGAAGCGTAAACCCGCGATCAAGGCAGGGTTTGATCATGGGACCAGGGTCAGGATGCTGCGGGTGTGCTCCTTGATCGCTTTGTCGCTGAACCACCAGTACACCTTCTCCCCGCCCATGAATTTCTCGATCTGGTCGGTGCCGTGGGGATGAAAGACCCGGCCCGCCACGCCCCCCGGCAGTACCGCGAGGATCTTATCGTCGTCGCTCAGGTCGGCCACCATGCGCAACGAGGCGGAGACGACCACCTGGAAGGGCTGATCGAAGTCATAGATATTTCGGTGGAGGGTCTCACCCGACCCGGCCGCCCCATGGCTTCCCCCCCCGACCAGCCCCTTTCCGAACCCTTTGCGCCGGATCGGGCTGACGTACTCGACCCGGTGGGCTTTTCCCCAGAGCCATTCTTTCGGGTCCTTCCCGAGGGTAGGGGCAAGCTCTTCCATCGCTCTCAACGCCGCCCGGTGGAAAAGATCGCTCGCCGACTCCTTGATCCCCCCGGTTCGCACATCATCGAACCACGAAGACCTCCCCTCCACGACCATTCTCTGGAGTCGCTCATGCCAGTATGACCATTCGCTCAGCATGAGCTTGGCCGTCTCCTCTCCAAGCTCATCCTCGAACACAAGCCTGGCAAACTGACGGTATACGGCCTGGAAAACGGTTGGGGCGGCCTTGTCCGGGTCGTCACGGTGGTCCCAATCCCTGAGGATTTCACCCATGACGTTCGTCTCCCCGCGAGCGAGAAGGGCTTTTGCCATAAGCGGAGCGATCTCCCGCGCCAGGGGGTTCACCGTGTCCCTCTGGAATTGCCAGTGATCATCCGCTGTTTTGAGGCCGGGTGCATCCAGGAGCTCTTTGAGCCTCGCATACCGGAAAGAGGGGGAAACGCCGGACCAATAGTGGTGCGGATAATCCTTGCCGACGGTCATGTGGTTGCACGTGCCGACCCATCCCCTCGCCGGGTTGTCTGCGTGGGGCATCTCCTCGAAGGGCACAAACCCTGCCCAGTCGTTTTCGCCGTCGGAAACGCGGAAGGGAATCGTGCCGTCCCCCTTCTTCCGTATCGGGAGTTTGCCCGAAACGTGCCACCCGATGTTTCCCTCTGAGTCGGCAAAGACCATGTTCAGCATGATCGTGTTGAGCCGCCTCACCGCTTCCCGCACGTCGCTGGTGTTCTTCGCCGTCAGGAGCCGTTCCATGCCGACGGCTGGCTCCATGTGTTCAAAGGGGGCGTACCGCAGGGTGATCACCTTGTCCGTCTTGAGATCCGGAAGCACGCCGGAAATCACCGGGCCCCGGCCGGTCAGCCTGATCCTGACCTTTTCCTCCTTGAATCCCTCCGGCGCGTTCTTGTCCTTTATCTTCAGGGTCTCTTCGATGATTCCAAAGGGCAGGGACTTTTCCCCTTCCAGGTATCTTTCCGGGTCTTTGGGGTCCAAAGACTCCACGTACAGGTCCTGCGTGTCGCCGTAGGCGTTCGTCACGCCAAGGGCGATGTGAGCGGTCCTCCCCACGACCATGCCGGGGATGCCCGGGATGGTCACGCCCACTGCCCGGAAATCAGGTGTGATCAACCCACTCGGGTACCAGGGACCGGGAAGGATGCGCGAATCGAGGTGGGGGTCGTTCGCAACAACGGGTTTCTTCCCGGCCGAGCGGCCTGCACCCATGCTCCAGTTGTTGCTCCCCAGCCGGAGAGGACCGTCCTTCAAATAGCCCAGGAGGCTCTGGTCCATCGCCGTGCGAAGTGGTTCCGATTCCTGAGGCCCAAAGGAGGCTGCTTTTCTCTGATTATCTATCTCGTCGGGGTTGACGCTGAGGGGCAGGATCTCCTTGGCTTTTTCCATCCCCACCCTGTCGACCAGGGCCTGGGTGATGATTTCCGTGTCCAGGTTCGCCGCAGAGTTCCAGCTCATGTAGTAGAGAATCGCAAGGGAATCCGCGAGGGTCCACAGACCCGGCTTGATTCCGGCGAGCCTGAACTCCAGGTGATGGTCGCCGGGCTGAAGATTGACGAAAGCGTTGACCCCGTCCAGGTATTTCTGGAAAAAATGCTTTGTCCGGGTGTCCAGGATTTCCGCGTGCCTCCGTCCATGCCTCCAGAAACCGATCGTCCTCATCCGAATGTCGTGGGCTCTCCCCTGCGCTCCGGCGAGCTCTGAAATCCTGCCGCACGCAAACAGGCGGGTAAGCTCCATCTGGAACAGCCGGTCCTGGGCGGTGATGAAACCCTGGGCCATGATCGCGTCTTCCGCGCTCCCGGCGTAGATGTAGGCCATTCCCTTCTCGTCGCGAAGGACCGTGACCGGCCCGCTCAACCCGGGGAGGTTCAGGGTCCCCTTCGTTTCGTAGTCGTTGAGGAAGGAGCAGCCGGAAAAGAACATGAGAACGAGCGATATCATCAGCCGACAATTCCGTTTCGAAGACGTACCCATACTCTCTCTACCCCTGGTGGAGCACCGATGACGAGCGGATCGGCCGGCTACGCTTCGATAAGCCGACAGCCGCTGTAGAGTCCCGCTGTTTCCCGGGCGCGCGCCGGATGCTTTCGCCGCTCTCTCATCCGCACCCCGGGGAACAGGGGATCAGAACGCCTGCAGCACCTTGGCCGCCTTGCCCACATTCTGCGGTTTGACCCAGAGGATCGCGCCGTAGCGGCCCGCCCCGGCGCTCACCCCGTCGATCGCGGTCACGTTGATCTTGGCGTCAGCCAGCTTCTGCATCAACTCCGCGATGGCTCCGGGCCGATCGTCGCCCTGAACGATGAAGCCCGTCTTCTTGGCCCTCACCTTCAGCTTCGCCTGGCTCAGCACTTTCTTAAAGGACGTGATGTCCTCGGGAATCAAGTCGAGTTGCGCCCGCCGGCCCCGGGGAAACCCGCTGAAGGCCAGGAGGTTGACCCCGGCCTGGCTCAAGGCAGAGAGGACCTTCGCCGCCTCCCCGGGCTTGTCCGCCACATCCATCGCAAAATAGGAAACTTTCCTGACGATGTCCGCCATTGCATCCCTCCTTTTGATTGATGGTTGGTTCCTAGTCGAGCGATGCTCCGGGCAGGGTTTGCTCCTTTGCTCCAAGGTTCTTACCCTGCCAAAACCCCCGCTCCTCTCTCATTCGATGCGGACTCAAGGCGACAAAAAACCCCACCTCCCGTTCGGAGAAATGGGGCTCATCGCTTTTGTCATGGTCGTGGCCAGAACCGAACATCTCTTCCCTTTCGGTTTCGGGTTGATTCTGCACGGCATCCTATTCTCGTTGCTACTCCAAGTCAAGGCGGCGTTAACGGACAAAATATCTGTATACCACAGGTGATGTGAAATCTCGAAAAGCGAAGGCAGATGTTTTCGACGGCGGCTATGAAAACCTGACCCGGAAATCGACTTGGCGTTTTTCGTAACGGGTAAGACATTTTTCAGGCTGAGACGATTTCAGTTTTCCGTTCACCTTAGCATAATTTAGGAAAAACTTATGATTTTTTGCTCAATTTCGTTTTGCATGGTTTTTGCATGTCCCACTACTGAGTTATAGCCTGCATCAAGGAATCCCAGCATAACGCAGATCCTCTTCTCTCGGATCGGCAAAAGGAGGACATAATGGCCAGCGGCAACTGCAAGTACACGGGGAACGGAGGGGTTTTGTTCTCCACGGTTATCATCCACCTTTTCATTCTGAGCACCGTCACTCTCGGCCTCTACGCGCCCTGGGCATGGGTGAGGATATTCAGGGTGAAAGCATCCCACACAACAATCCAGGGGAAACAGGTTCAATTTGTAGGCACCGGCGCTCAGCTTCTCGTGCTGGCGATCGTTCAAGGGTTGCTCACCGTGCTGACCCTTGGTTTTTATGGGCCTTGGGCCATATGCAAATTCTTCGAGTGGAAAGCGGCAAACACCCTCGTCGGAGATACACCGAGCCGGTTCGTCGGCACAGGGGGAGGACTCTTCTTCATCTACCTGGTTCATTTGCTCATCCTTCCGATCCTGACCTTGGGCATCTATTACGTGTACGGCATTTACAGGTTGTATGCGTGGAAGGAAGAGCACACCCGGTACGCCGGTGAAAAGACCTCTTTCGGCGGAGGGTTTATGGAGTTCCTCAAGGTTTCGATCATCGGCGGCATCCTCAATTTCATGACCATGAACCTCTTCACGCCCTGGTCCCTGAGCATGCTCTTCAACTGGCAGATCAAGGGACTCGCTGTAGGAGACGACGAGAGGGTCGCTCATTTCCCGCCCGTGAAAACGAATTTCGCCGCTGCTGCCGCAATGGTGGTCATCGGCCTTCTTCCCATCGCCCTCCTCGGGTTCATTGCCAAGACCCAGTTCGACAAGTATCTCGCAGCGGCGCAGATGGCCAAAACGGTCAAGATCGCTCCCCCTCCGGGAGCAAAGGCGGGAGGGGCCATAAGGCCGAGCGTCACCAGCCCGTCTCACGCTGCGGAAACACCGCCCCCCAAGGTTCAGGTGGTTAAGAAGATCGAGCCCCCGCCCTCCAAAGCGAAAGCAGAGGGTCAAGCGCCGGAGCGTCCTACTGCCAAACCAAGCGGAGAGTCGGACACGATCTTCAACCGGGCATGGTTTGTCGGATCCCAGGGCAACCTGAGAGAGGCGGAAAACCTTTACACCCAGGCGATCGCTATCGACAGCAAGGATGCAGAGGCGTATTACAATAGGGGTTTGATCCGCCTGCAGACGCGTCAGTATGACCTCTCGGTCAAGGACTTCACCACCGCCCTTGAACTCGACCCGAAATTTTACGAAGCATACTGCAACAGGGGCAACGCCCATTACAGAGCCGGCAGGAGCGATCTTGCCATCAGCGACTACGGGATGGCCATGCAGTTGAAACCCGACGATGGAGACCTCTTCTTCAACCGCGGCATGGTGCTCCTCAACATGGGGCGCGAGGACGAGGCGAAGACCGATCTCAAAGAAGCCGCCCGGATGGGGCAGGAGAATGCGGCGGCGGTCTTGAAATCCAGGAGCCTGTAGAATAAGAGGAACATAGCCTCAGGCGACGCATGCCAACAAAAAAAGCCCACCTCGCTTCGAGATGGGCTTTCTTTGATAGTGGCGGGGACGACGAGGCTCGAACTCGCGACCTCCGGCGTGACAGGCCGGCGTTCTAACCAAGCTGAACTACGTCCCCGATGTTTCACTCCTTAAGCTTCGCTACGCGACCTTCCCGCCTACCTCCCTCACCTTCCTTCTCCCACCAAGGGAGAGGCCCGGAAAAAGGCGGAATAACAGGAAGCGCATGGTAGGCGGAACAGGATTTGAACCTGCGACCCCCGGCTTGTAAGGCCGATGCTCTCCCGCTGAGCTATCCGCCCGCGAAATAAACCATTATGTCCGCCACAGGGGGGATGTCAAGGGATTTCAGTGGGCGGTCACTTCGTCGCTGACAGGCTTCTCCGTCTCCCTGCGAGGTTCCAGACAGATGGGCTCGCACTCCGCCTCTTGAGCGAAAAGCTCTTCACCCTCTTTGATGACAAGAGACTCTTTCAGAACATCATCCATGTGACCCACCAGGGCCAGTTCCACCCTCTTCAGGATTCTCTTGGGGATCTCCTCGATGTCCTTCTTGTTTTCCTCAGGGATCAGGACCTTGTTCACGAGGCCCCTGTGGGCGGCGAGGATCTTTTCCTTGAGCCCGCCGATGGGCAAAACCCTTCCCCGGAGGGTGATTTCCCCGGTCATCGCGATGTCGTGCCTGATCGGTTTCCTTGTCAGGGCGGAAACGATGGAGGTGGCGATGGCAATCCCGGCCGAAGGCCCGTCCTTGGGAATCGCCCCCTCCGGCACATGGATGTGGATATCGATATTCTCGTAGAATTTCTCGGGCAGCCTCAACCGTCTTCCCCTGGACCGGACGTAGCTGAGAGCAGCCTGCGCAGACTCCTGCATCACCTCTCCCAGTTTTCCCGTCAACACGAGCTTGCCCTTGCCCGGCATGATGGCCACTTCCGTCTGGAGGAGTTCTCCCCCGACATCCGTCCACGCAAGGCCGGTCGTGACGCCGATCTGGTCCAATTCCTCGGTGACGCCGTACCTGAATTTCTGCACCCCAAGGTACTTGTGGATGGAGTTGCCCGTGACGCTGATCCGGATGTCCTTCCCCTTGGCAAGCACTTCCCTGGCGAGCTTTCTGCAGATGGAGGATATCTCGCGTTCAAGGTTGCGGACACCCGCTTCTCTCGTGTAATTCCTGATGATCGTTAGGATCGCCTTGTCCGAGAAGGCCATCTTCACATCCGACAGCCCGTTCAACTCCATCTGCTTCTTGACGAGAAACTGCTTGGCGATGTTCAGCTTCTCGATCTCCGTGTACCCGGGAAGCCGGATGATCTCCATCCTGTCCTGGAGCGGAAGGGGAATGTTATGAAGGGTGTTGGCGGTCGTGATGAAGAGAACTTCGGACAGGTCATAGTCCAGGTCGAGATAATGATCGTTGAAAGCCACGTTCTGTTCCGGGTCGAGCACTTCAAGAAGCGCCGCCGACGGATCGCCCCGAAAGTCGGTGCTCATCTTGTCCACTTCGTCCAGGCAGAACACCGGGTTCGTGGACTTCGCCTTGCGCAGGTACTGGATGATTTTCCCCGGCAGGGCGCCGATGTAAGTCCGCCGGTGACCGCGAATCTCCGCTTCATCCCGCACGCCGCCAAGGGAGAGGCGGACGAAATTGCGGCCCGTGGCCCTGGCCACCGACTTGGCGATGGAGGTCTTGCCCACGCCCGGGGGCCCCACGAGGCAGAGGATCGGCCCTTTTAACTTTTTGGTCAGCCCCTGGACGGCCAAATACTCGAGGATTCTCTCCTTTGGCTTGGTGAGGCCGTAGTGGTCTTCATCCAGGATCTTTGCGGCCTCGTTGATGTCTATCTTGTCTTTGGTCCTCTCGTCCCAGGGGAGCGACAGGATCCAATCGATATAGTTGCGCACGACCGTCGCCTCGGCCGACATGGGCGACATGAGCTTCAGTTTTTTGAACTCCTGCCAGACCCTGCTATGGGCTTCCTTGGAGAGCCTCTTCCGCCTTATTCTCTTCTCGAGTTCGATCAGCTCCGCCTTGAAATCATCCTTGGTGCCCATCTCTTTCTGGATGGCCCGCATCTGCTCGTTCAGGTAATAATCCTTCTGGGTCTTCTCCATCTGTTTCTTGACTCTTTTCTTGAGCCGGGTCTCCAGGCGCAGGATGTTGATTTCGTTCCGGAGCTTGTCGAAAATCGTCTCCAGCCTGCGATTGAGGTTCTCGACTTGAAGGATTTCCTGCTTGTCTTTGACCTTCAGGGTCAGCTGTGCGGCTATGGTGTCCGCCATGCGGGCCGGATCTTCGATGGCTGCTATGGTTCCCGCCAGTTCCTTGCCGATCTTCTCGTTGAGCTTGGCATATTCCTCGAAGCTCTCGATCACCGCCCTCATGAGGGCCAGGGACTCCTCGTCCGACTCGTGCTTCTCCAGGGACTTTGTGACCGTGACCATGAAAAAGTCGGCGTGGGGCTCAAAACTTTCTATTCTGGCTCTCTCCTTCCCCTCGATGAGGGACTTGACCGTGCCGTCGGGCAGCCGCAGGAGTTGGAGCACCACGCCCATGGTGCCGAGCGTGTAGATGTCTTTAGGGGTCGGGTTGTCGACTTTGGCGTCCCTTTGAGCGGAGAGAAAGACTTCTTTTTCGTGGGACATGGCGTATTCAAGGGCTTTGATCGATTTGTCCCGGCCCACGAAGAGAGGAACGACCATGTTCGGAAAGACCACCACGTCCCTCAGGGGAAGGAGTGGGTATTTCATTTCATCGCCAAGGGATTCCATTTTCTTCTTGTTCAAGTTAAACATGTCACGCGTACCCCACCTGGTTTTCGTAGACCAAGAGAGGAGCCTCCCTCTTGGAAATCACTTCCTCTCCGATGACGCATTCCCTCACCCCGTGCATGCTCGGAATATCGTACATGATGTCCAGCATGACGGACTCCAGAATCGCCCTGAGCCCCCTGGCGCCTGACTTGCGTTTGATCGCGTCTTTTGCCACGGCCAGAAGGGCCTCTTCCGTGAACTTGAGGTTCACGCTTTCCATTTCGAAAAGCTTCTTGTACTGCTTGACCAGGGCATTCCGAGGCTCTGTCAGGATCCGCACCAAAGCGTCCAGGCTGAGGTCGTCGAGGGTTGCCACGATGGGAAGCCTTCCGATGAACTCGGGGATCATCCCGAACCGGATGAGATCCTCCGGCTGGACGAGGGCCATCACTTCGTTGATGTTGTCGTTTTCCTTGCTGTGGATGGTCGCTTCAAACCCCATGGTCTTGCTGCCGATGCGGCTGCGGATGATCTTGTCCAGGCCGTTGAAGGTGCCGCCGCAGACGAACAGGATGTTGTTGGTGTTCACCTTCACAAAATCCTGCTGAGGATGCTTGCGTCCCCCCTTGGGCGGGATGCTGGCCATCGTGCCTTCGATGATCTTGAGGAGAGCCTGCTGCACCCCCTCGCCGGAAACATCCCGCGTGATGGAGGGGCTGTCCGACTTTCGGGCGATCTTGTCAATCTCGTCAATATAGACGATCCCTTTGGTCGCGCCCTCCACGTCGTAGTCCGCATTCTGGACCAGGTTCAGGATGATGTTTTCCACGTCCTCGCCCACGTATCCGGCTTCGGTCAGGGTCGTCGCGTCGGCGATGGTGAACGGCACTTTCAGGATTTTAGCCAGGGTCTGGGCCAGGAGGGTCTTGCCCGATCCTGTGGGACCGATGAGCATGATGTTGCTCTTCTGGATTTCGATGCCCTCCATGTCTACTTTGCTCGCTATCCGCTTGTAGTGGTTGTGGACGGCGACGGAGAGGATCTTCTTCGGTCTTTCCTGTTCGATGACGTACTCATCGAGGATGGCTTTAATCTCGTAAGGCTTCGGAAGCCTGCCTGCCCCTTCCGTGTCGAGCTCGTGGCCGTAGTCCTCGGCGATGATTTCGTTGCAGAGCTGGATGCATTCATCGCAAATGTACACCGAAGGTCCGGCTATCAGCTTTTTCACTTCATCCTGGCTCTTTCCGCAGAAGGAGCACAGGAGGTCTTCGCTGGATTCATCTTTTCTTTGCATCGGATGTCTACCCCTGTTTGACGATTGCTTTATGCATTTCTCGTTCCGTGATGACCCGATCAATAAGGCCGTAGTTCAACGCTTCCTCAGCGTCCATGAAAAAATCACGCTCCGTGTCCAGCCGGATCTTTTCCAAGGGTTGTCCCGTATGCTTCACCAGGATGCGATGAATCAGCTCTTTGATCTTCATGATCTCCCGGGCTTGAATGTCGATATCGGTTGCCTGGCCCTGTACACCGCCCAGGGGCTGATGGATCATGATCCTTGCATGAGGAAGGGCGTACCTTTTGCCTTTCTTGCCCGCTGCGAGGAGCAGGGCCCCCATGCTGGTCGCCTGGCCCATGCATATCGTCGCCATGTCGGGCTTAATGTACTGCATGGTGTCATAGATCGCAAGGCCTGCGGTCACAGACCCGCCGGGAGAATTGATGTAAAGGTTGATATCTTTGTCCGGATCTTCAGATTCCAGGAAAAGCATCTGGGCGATGACGGTATTGGCCATGCCGTCATGCACCTGCTCTCCCATGAATATGATCCGGTCTTTCAAAAGCCGGGAATAAATGTCATAAGCCCTTTCTCCCCGGCTCGACTGCTCAATCACGATGGGAATCAACATAATCTATCTTTCTCTTAAGGTCGTCCGAGTCTGGTAACTCGGGTATGTTCACATTAACCACGATAGGTTGAAACACAATAGGCCATTCCAGGTCTTTTATCCTTCCCGAGGTCGCAGACGCTCTCCTGGAACTGGGGTGATCTTAGCACCATTTACCAGATAATTCAAGGTCTTTTCCTCCAACAGCCTCTCTCTGAAAGAATCCGCGAGCTGCCTCACTTCATAGAACCTTCGGAGCGTTTGGGGGTCCTGGCCGATGCTCTTCGCCATGTCGCTGTATCCCTCGTTCAGTTCGTCATCGGTGATGGTCAGTTCATTCTGCCTCGCCACCTCCCCCAGGATCAGCAGTTCCTTGACCCGCTTTCGCGCAGGAGCGAGCAGGTCCTCCCTGAGCTTGTCCTCCTTGAGCCCCGCCTTTTCCAAGGTCGAGCCCATCCGGACCAGGTTCTGCTTGACGCTCTCCACAGCGTACCGGAGTTCCGACTCCACCAGGCTCTCCGGAAGCTCGAAATCGACACCCGATGCGATCTTCTCCACCAGCCTCCTTTTCAAATCCTTGGCTATCCTTTTCTCTTCGTTCTGGGTGATGCCCTCCCTGATTTTGCTCTTGAGCGTTTCAAGGTCAGGGAAATCAGCCCCGAGGCTTTTGGCAAGCTCGTCATTCAGTTCCGGAAGTTCCATGATTTTGACGTCCACCACTTTGACCTTGAAGTTGACTTTCTTGCCCGCCAGATTCTTGTTGGGGTGGCCGGCATCAAAATCGGCCGCGATCTCCAGGGAGTCGCCGATCCTGCGGCCCGTCAATCCTTTCTCAAAGTCAGGATGAATCGTGCCGGTTCCCAGGGTCACCATGAAATTCTGGGCCTTGATCCCTTCCAGAGCCTTTCCGCCCTCAAACCCTTCGTAATCCACGATCACGCAATCGCCTTCCTTCGAAGCCCTCTCCCCTTCCACAGGCTTCAACCGGCCGTTCGCCTTCCTGATCTCCTCCAGCTGGCGGTTCACATCCTCGTCTGCGAGGGAGAGGATCTCCTTCTCCACCTCGACACCCATGTAATCCTTCAGCTCGAATTGAGGTTTGACCTCCATGACCGCGGTGTACTTGAAGCTCTGCCCTGCTTTGAGGAGCTCGTTTTCCACCATGGGGATGGTGAGAGGATAAGCCTGAACCTCCTCCACGGCTTTCGGGAGGGTCTCGTTCACCAGGCCCCTTGTCACATCCTCCGCAACCTGATCGCTGAAGTACTTCTCCAAGATCTTTCTAGGCACTTTACCCGGCCTGAACCCGGGTATTTTCGCTTTCTTTCCCAGAACCCGGTAGGCGTCCTCAATCTTCCTGCCCACCTCCTCCGCTTCAACCTCAACCATCAGCTTCTTTTTCACTGGACTGATTTGCTCGAGACTCGTTTTCATCTTACCTGCTTTCTTCGATTTCGGTTTTCAATCGCCCCATCCGGTAAACCTCCGGAGTCCCTAGACAGCCGGCTTCCACTGAAAACCGGTTACCTCGGTTGCGGGTATAGAATAACACTCATTCTTCCTGTTTCAAGAAAAATGATCTGATACCAGAGTCGGGTCGGCCATGTCAATAGGCTCGGCCCCTGATCACCGTCAGAGCATCATCCGTGGGATAAATTTGCGCCAAAGAGGTCGGAACAACACCGGCTTGCCCGATTCGACGGCGCTTTGGGAGGAAAAAGGGAAAACACGCCTCACTCTCTCATCCGTTTCTTGACCAGCTTGATGAAGGACTCCAGGCTCTCCTGAGATCCGAACGCCTCGTTGTAAAGCTTCTCGCTCCAGATGGAGAGCCCGATCTTGAAGATCTGGTGAATCGTCCTGTCCGAAGCCTCCGCGCCCTGCGTTCTGGTCAACTGAAACAGGAGGTCATCCGGAACCCGGATGGGATAGACCGCTGCCGACGATGAAGTGTCGGATTTGAGGTATTCCTGTACGCTCTTCAGAATCCGCAAGTTCACATATTTTTTCTGGAATTCCGTCTCGTCCATAACGCCCTGCACCTTTTTCGATTATATGCAGGGTGAACCGCCAAGTCAATTTCAAAAGGCGAAGGTGAAAGTCTGCTCCTCAACTCATTTAGCTCTTTACAAACGGGATTTTTTCAGTAAATTAATCCACTACATTTGCCTTCCGGGAGCTCCCTCTTATGCCGATTTATGAATACCAGGCCGCAGACCGCCGCCAGGCATGCCGAAGGTGCAGAGAGCCCTTCGAGGTCCTGCAGGATCTGCATGAGAAGCCCCTGTCTGACTGCCCGGCCTGCGGCAACGCGATCAGGAAGGTCATGTCCTGGTGCCGTGCCGCTGTGGTAGAGGCTTCACCGGAGTCCGCCCGGGTGGAACAGAAGATCAAGGAGTACGAATCGTCCGGGATGTGGAGCCATGCTGCGGAGCTCGCGGACAAGCATTCGGAGAAGGAGAAAGACAAGAGCCTCAAGATGAGGGCTCTTGATAACTACAAAAAAGCAGGGTATGACGTCGACACGCTGTCAAAACATGCCAACGCAAATTCTGATTGAAGGGAGAGTTTTCGTATGAGAGGGAAAAGGTTTGGTTTTTCTTTGATCATGGTTTCGGTCATGGGCTTGGCCATGACATTTCAACTCCTTCTTACCCCGTTGGCCCACGGCGACGAGAAGAAGAAAGACCTCCCTCCCAGGGGTATCCTTGTGGCTCCCGAGTACACAGGGATCGTGGTCCCGGTCGGCGAAGACGTGAGCATCGACCTTACGGTCTCCAACCTGGGCAGGGAAAACGAGAACATCGAGCTTACCCTTCCCCAGGTTCCCAAGGGTTGGAAGGCGAGAATCAAAACATACAGTTTCGATGTCACCGGGGTGCACGTGGCAAGCGACAAGTCCAAGAGCCTGACTCTGAAAGCAGAGCGTGACAAGGAGGTCGCTCCGGGGAAATACACCTTTGCCGTCAAAGCCCAGACGCAGGACGGCAAGCTCACGTCCACAGCTCAGGTGTTCGTCACGGTCAAGGAAAAAGAAGCTGAAAAGCAGTCCAAGGGCCTCAACCTCACCACCTCCTATCCAGTCCTTCAGGGGCCAACGGACGGCCGGTTCGATTTCTCCCTGGAGGTGGAAAACAAGACCGACAAAGACAGCATCTTCAACGTCTCCGCTCAGGGACCGGCCAATTGGGACGTTAACCTGAAGCCCGCTTACGAGGAAAAACTCATTTCGAGCCTCCGCCTCAAAGCAGGACAGAGCCAGACCATGGCTGTGGAGGTCAAACCCTATCTCCTGTCGGAGCCGGGCAAATACCCGATCCATGTCAAAGTGAGTTCCGCCGATGCAAAAGCCGAAGCAGAGCTGACGGTCATCCTCACCGGCACCCATAAAATGGAGCTCATGACCGCCACGGGAATCCTCTCCCTCGCCTCCATGAGGGGGGAGCCCGCCAACCTGTCTTTCTATATTAAAAACTCAGGCTCAGCCCCGCAAACCAAGCTCAAGCTCCTGAGCTTCAAACCGGAGAACTGGAAGGTGGAGTTCAAACCGGAAAAGATGGAGGCCCTGCCCGCGGGTGAACTGAGGCAGGTCGAGGCGATCATCACCCCTGCACCCCAGGCCCTCGTGGGCGACTACTCGGTCGCGATCGGCGTGGAAGGGGAAAAAGCGACCAAGAATCTGGAGCTGCGGGTTACCGTAAAGGCCTCTACAGCCTGGGGCTGGATCGGAATCGGCATCATCGTCCTGGTGGTTCTCGGTCTCGTGGTTCTCTTTGTGCGCATGGGAAGGCGATAACATGGATACCCAGTGGATCGTAAAAACGAACGGCCTTACAAAGATATACAACCATCAGCCAGCGGTGGACCGCGTCTCGTTCCAGGTGATGGACGGAGAGATCTTCGGTTTCCTCGGGCCGAACGGTGCCGGCAAAAGCACAACCCTCCTGATGCTTCTCGGGCTGAGTGAACCGACGGAAGGCACAGCCGAGGTGTGCGGCCTCGACCCGACCCGGAGCGCCATCGAGGTGAAGCGAATGGTGGGATACCTCCCTGAAAACGTCGGTTTTTACAACGACATGGACGCGGTCCAGAGTCTCCGGTTCATCGCCGACCTGAATGGGATGGACAGAAGCACGATAAAAGACAGGATCGATGATGTGCTGGGCACGGTCGGCCTCA
>JAGUZM010000401.1 GCA_020060805.1 Deltaproteobacteria bacterium
ACATCACCCAGGACAAGAAAATCGCCCGGACCAACCAGGCCTTGCTCGATATCAGCACCGCCCTTCCCAAATACCCGGACCTGGAGGATCTCCTCGATTATGTGAACAGTGAAGTGAAACGCCTGGTGGACGCGGAAGGGTCGGTCGTCATTCTCCTGGATGAGGAAAAGCAGGAATTCTTCGTTCTCGGCGCAGCCTATGATGCTACGGATGTGCAGAGAAGGGCGAAGGAGGTCCGCTTCCGCATGGACCAGCTCATCGCCGGCAGAGTCATCCGGACCGGGGAACCGATCATTGTCCCAGACACCTCCGTGGACCGCCATATCCATGAAAATAGGGACCGCAAACTCGGCTTCAAGACCAAAAACCTCGCCCTGGTTCCCTTGAGGGGCCGGGAGCGCATCACCGGCGTTCTTTGTGCCATCAACAAGAAAGCGGGGGATTTCGATCGCTCGGACATCGAATTGCTCAGCATGATCGCTGCTACGGTCGCCCTGTCCATCGAAAACGCCAGGGTCTCCGAGGAGCTCAAGAAAGCCTACAAGGAAGTGACGAGCCTCAACCGGGCCAAAGGCAAGGCCATCATCCACCTCTCCCATGAGTTGAGGACCCCTCTCGCCGTTTTGGCCGGAACCATGGCCCGCCTCGAGAAAAAACTCGCCAACACCACTGAAGAGGGCTGGAAACCCATGCTCGAGATGGCCAAAAGGAACGTGAACCGGATCCTCGCGATTCAGTACGAAGTGGAAGACATCATGGAAGACCGGGAGTCAAAAGCCCATCGCCTCCTCTCCCTCCTCCTGGACCAATGCGCCGATGAACTCGAGGTCCTCATCGCCGAACAGGCGGGGGAAGGGCGGATCGTCGAAAAAGTGAGAGAACGCATCGAGGATCTCTTCGGCCCCAAGAAAGCGGTCCCCGAGGAAATGGACCTCTCCGTGGCTCTCAGGGAAAGGCTCGACGCCCTCATGCCTCTCTTCGCCCACCGGGAACTGAACATCCACACCTCCATCGAGACCACACCCCCGGTCCTCATCCCCGCCGAGGTGCTTCATAAAACGATCGACGGCTTGATCAAGAACGCGGTGGAGAACACCCCTGACGAAGGGAAGATCGTCATAAGCCTGCAGAGGAAAGGAGAAGGGTCGCTTCTCCAGATCCACGACTACGGCATCGGGATTCCGGAAGAAGCGAGGCGGAGAATATTCGAAGGCTTCTTCAGCACCCGCGACAGCATGGCCTATTCCACCAAGAAGCCCTTTGAGTTCATGGCCGGCGGCAAAGGGGCTGATCTTTTGAGGATGAAGATCTTCTCCGAACGCTACGGTTTCGAGATCGAGATGACCTCGACCCGGTGCCCTTTCCTGGCCACGGAAACGAACCTCTGCCCCGGCAGGATCAGCCAGTGCCCTCATTGTTCCGTGACCGATGACTGCCACCGCTACGGAGGAACGATCTTCTCTCTCTACTTCCCTCCGGCCGGCCGAAAACAGGGTTGATGACTGAAAAAGCCGGCTTCAAAGGTTGACAGGGTGGATCAGTTCTGTGATCATAAAGCAGGGCTTCTTCTTTTAGCGGCGTGTGAGTTCTGAACGAAAGCGACTTCCTGTTCATGACAGCCCTCATCCGGACAAGACGGATGCCGGACGGAACGATGAGAGACGACTTTGACAACTCGCTCAGAATGGACCGCAGGGGCTTCATCATGCGTATTGTGGCAGGTGCCCTGGTGGCCGCATGCCCTCTGTTTGCGAAGGAAGCGGAAGCTTCTTCCAGAATCATCGATATCCGGAGCCCCAAAAGAAGAACCCGGCCGAGAAGAGCCAGCACGCGTTTCATCATCCTTCACACCACGGAGTCCGTAAGCCCGGGCACCCTGGACACCATCGCCCGCCGCGGAACAGCGAGCTACGTGATCGATCAAGGCGGCAAGACCTATCGGATCATGTCCAGGACCCAAGTCTCCATCGGGGCCGGGCGAAGCATGTGGAACGGTCTCACCAACCTGGACAACCACGCGATCAACATCGAGGTGCTGGGATACCACGACCGACTCCCCTCGCCCCCGCAGCTGGCGAGCCTCAGGAACCTCCTGAGCTCCCTGATGAGAAGTTACGGCGTCAGTTCCAGGAGAGTGATTCCCCATTCCCAGGTGGCCTACGGCAGGCCGAACCGATGGCACCGCCGCTCCCACCGGGGGAGGAAGAGATGCGGCATGATCTTCGCCACCGCCACGGCCCGGAAGCATCTGGGATTGTCGTCCAAACCGGGATATGACCCCGACCTGCGGGCAAGGCGACTTGTCGTTGCCGACGATTATCTTCATGACGTTCTTTACGGCAAAATCGGCGACCTGGAACCTGCCGTCATCACGGCCCAGGCCACACCGGCTATACAGGAGTCGGAGGATGAAGATCTGGCCGTGCGAACCCTGGAGACAGGGCAGACCGTGTGGGAATACGCAGGGGACGAATACGCGCAAGAAACCACGATCTATCTCCTCTCCGACGGCCGGATAAGGCGGGGGGATGAACTCCTCCTGGAAAACTTCGATTTCCAGAGCATTCCGCAGGGCACGCGCATCGCCGTCGGTTATGTTTACGGCGGGTACGTGACCAAGGAAAGGACACCTTACAGCATCGTCGGCAAGAACTGGAACAACCCGGATACGTTGTATATCACGGACGGTAAGATCCTCACCGGCGACGAGGTCAGAGACGAAAAAATACCCGTTGGAACCGTCCTTTTGTTCCGAAGATGAGGAAAGGCGATTCGGGTATTCGCCGTGCCGGCGGAAGCGCGCTAAAGCGCACCATGGAGGGATAGGTCATGAAGATGGAGCAGTACATCAGGGCGATCGCAGGATGCTTTGTTCTGGGATCTTTGGTCCTGGGCCATCTTCACAGCCCTTACTGGCATTTGTTCACCGCCTTTGTGGGCCTCAACCTCCTCCAGTCGGCCTTCACCAGATGGTGCCTGATGGAGAACATCCTGCAAAAACTGGGTATTGCAAGCAAAAACCTGTAAGACCGGCTTAGTAAAGCGCGCGTCTGTTCTCTTTCGGGACTCCGATCAACGACTCTTGCGAGGAGGTGGTGGGGATATCCTTCCCCATTTACCACTACTGCCGGTCTTTCAGCTAGTGGCTTTGGCGCGGTCATTTCTCGACGATATAATCGAATCTTAACAGGCTCGGCGGCTGTTTGCCCGAGGGTTTCTTGTCCCTCCCGATCCATGATAACGTCTTTTTCGGATAGCTCCGCGCCAGTTTCCAGGTGCTGTTGCTCTGCACCAGTTCCCACTGCTCGGGGTTAAAGGCCACCGTCTTCCAGTGGCGCTTCAACTGCAGCGGAATGGCCGGCACTTCTTCTTCAAAGATCTCCTTCGATCCCGCGATGAGCCGTCCCTTGTACTGAGGATTCGCGGTCGTTGCCTTCTCATCGCTCCGCGCCCGGCGGAGGACGGTCTGCCCGCTCTGTTGCGAGAGCTGCCTCGGGATATACGGTATCCAGTTGAGCGGCACATAGCTCTTAAGCCGGTAGGCAGGTGGCCTTACGGACGGCGGGACATCGGGATTTCCCTTCTGCGATTCCTCGTCGTCGCGGTTTATGACGGTGCTGCCCTGGCTGTAGCGATGTTCAACGGCCCAGACCATATTGGCCATCTCGTCGCGCGCGATCGTCACCTCTTCGATGGGCTCGCCTTCGAGCGCATGGGCCACGGTATTCGGCAGGTAGAATACCTGCGCGCCGCAGGAAGGCGCCCCTTTGGCGCCGGACAATGTGAAGAGGCTCCAGCGCTGCTGTAAGGGAGAGGTATCGACAACAGGATTAATGGAGTGCACTTTGCCGAAAGTGTCGGTCACCCTAAGGGAGTCGATGATCCTCAGCGTGCCCGTCTCTTGCTCGACGGGAATCACGAACCAGTCGTCCGAGAATATCATCGCGAATTCGACAAAAAGCATTGATAGAAAGTTGAGATTGGGCCGGGAGATATCGCCGACATCGACGTTGCCGTCTTCGAACTGCCAGAAGCGCGGGCTCGGCATCCCCTTGAAGGAGACTCCCGCCGGCATTACCGTTAGTGTTCTTGAGGTGCCTCCCGCAGCGACCGGCGTTGCGATGTCGAAATCATACCAGTCGAGCTTCCCCCCATAGTACTCCTTCACGTCGAGCGTGGTCTGCTCGACCGTTTTTGCCGAGAAATTATATTCGAGATGCCTGCCGTCCCAGGCTTTGGGATCAACGGCCATATCCTCCTGTTCGACCGCCGCTTCCAGCGGCACAGAATGATCCTTGAGTGGAGAAAATCCCGTGGGATCACTCGACGTAGGGTTGAGCGCATCCACTTTCTGGGTCCTGAACGAAAGGTCGGCCTTCACCGGATGGCCGCCGTTTCCAATGTCGAACTCGCCCATCTGCCATTGGCGGCTCAAAAACCAGAGCGGATCTTTCGTTTTCGCTTTCAGTCCTTCCTCGATCGAATGCGAGCACGTGCGCGGAATGAGCCGGGTATAGGCCTCGTGCACTTTCTGGGTATTGATGACGGTAAAAGGCTTTGTATCCATTGCTTCCTCTGATGAGGTTGCTCCTGCAATCCGAAATGTCGCTTAAAAACGCATACACCGGGAGCAACTATTCATAATAAAATCCACCGGGAACTACGCCGTCATAGGTCTCGCGGTAAGCAGTGCCGAAATCGCACTTGCCGTCGAAAACCAGGGCCGGCAAGAAGTAGCCGAGCGACGTGCCGGTTGCTTCCTCATTCGCCATGGAGCGGAGCACCATAAGATCGAGCGTCTCGGCAATGACCGCTAAAATACCCGTTTCCTGCCAGCCCGCAGGGCGACCCGGGACGGGCGGAACTGCGACCAGGATGACCTGCGGCGCCTGGGCCTTCGGTGTCTCAAAATGGAACGTGACGGCCGTCGTCTCGGAAGGATCGGGAATAAAATCGGTCCATTCGTCGACCACAAATCCCGCGACAAGGTCTCCAGCAGCAATCGTTGTTCCCTGGGGCGCAAGAACATAATGCATATCGGTAGCCCGTGCGGGCGGGATCGAGAGCGCATCACACTCGGCCTGGGAAGGTCCGCCTGGCCCCTGTAATTTCGCTTTCGCCTCAGCGAGCGCCTCAGCCAAAGACTTCTGTATGCCGTAATCGCTGAACACCCTCATCGAGTTATCGTCGTCGAAAATTTCGAGAAGCTGCTTAACGTTTTTACGGACAGCGGCATAGCTCCTTAAGGAATCCGGAAGCAGGGCGACGCGATAAGGTTCCCCCGCCTCGGTCAGGGCGGTATCCGCTACGGTGAGAGCGCTTGCCATGCCGAACGGCGGAAAGATCGGCATCGTTTCACCGGAGCTCATCACTTTGAGAAGAGCAGCGTAGGCATCGATCAATTTATTTGCCCCCGCATACCGGAGATCGGCGTCACCCTGGTCCGTCGGCTGCCATTGGCCGTTGTTGTCCTGCTTCATGATAGTGAAATCATCTGCTTTCAGGTGAAGCGGCGCGCC
>JAGUZM010000147.1 GCA_020060805.1 Deltaproteobacteria bacterium
CTTGGCCCTTTCCGCCGCCTTCCCGAAGTCACGGACGATGCTCCGGATGTCTTCCATCTTCAGCTCCTTCCGGGGCGACTTGGCAAATCCCTCCACCTCGGAGACCGCAAAGGGCGTCTCACCGATCATTTTAGGGCTGGCAAAAAACCCGGCATGGGAGACCTGGGCCACAATGCAGCCCCCTTCCCCGTGAACCGCTGAAGTCATACCTCGAAGTCCCTTCACAAGGCGATCCTCGTGAATCCCGAGTTGCCACAAGCCCGCCTGGCCGTCCGGCCGCACGTAAGCGTGACTCGTGATGATCAGACCCACGCCTCCGCGGCTGAGCCGGACCATGAGTTCGACAAGCCTGGGGGTCACTTCCCCATCGGGTGCGGCCATGCCTTCCCAGGTCGCTGAGCGCACAAAGCGGTTGCCCATGGCCATGGTCTTAATTCTGGTGGCATCGAAAAGCTTTGACATGATGACCTCCTTTTTTTCGCGTTACCCCTGTTCCGTTGAGGCCTGAGCCGATTCTTTCATATTCCTGTACCGCCACGCCAGGCCCAACGCCTTGACGGCGCTTTCGGGGGTTTCGTACACGGGAAAACCCATGCCCTCCAGCCGCTCTCCCAAGGCCTTGATCGTGGCAGGATTGGGGCCGTAGATCCAGGTGGCAAGGGGTTTCCTGATTCGGTTCCGGACCGCTTCGTAGGCTTCCACATACCGCTCGATGATGCTGCCCGACGGGTTTGCCCAAAGGACGTTAAACAGGGCATCGACGCGGCCATCGCCCATCGCCGTCCCCAGGATGTCGGGATAATGGTCGAAAGCCTCTCTGACCGCGGCCATGGCCGGTCCGATATCCACCGGCATGGTTCCGAGCCCTGGAAAGATCTTGTCGAGAACCCGGCTGCTCCGGGCACCGAGGGTCGTAAGGCGGAGCCCGTATTTCGCGGCTTCATCGATCGCCAGCACGCCCACGCCGCCCGTGAAAGTCATGATCCCCAGCCGGTTCCCCTCCGGAAGGGGCTGGAAGGCAAAGAGCTTCGGCATTTCGAAAAGCTCCCTGAAATTCTCAAGCCGGACGACGCCCGTCTGGCTGCAAACCGCCTCGATGATGCGATCATCCGCGGCCAACGAACCTGTGTGCGACGCGGAGGCCTTGGCGCCCGCTGCGGTTCTGCCGGACTTGAGGAGGAGAACGGGTTTTTGGGCCGTCACCCTCCTGGCGAGCTCGAAAAACCTTTCCCCGTCGCGGATGCCCTCCAGGTAAAGGCTGATGACAGCGGTGCGGGGGTCCTGTTCCAGGTATTCCAGGAGATCGCATTCATCCAGGTCGCATTTGTTCCCAAAGTCACAGATCTTGCTCACCCCTGTGCTCAGCATGGGATAGGGGAATGCCTGGGGGTTGACCATGCCTGTCTGCGCGCAAATGGCCACGGGCCCTGACTTGATTCTGTAGTACCCTGCCTCGTAAGGACAGGGATTGAACCCGTTTGCCGTGTTGACCACCCCTGCCGTGTTGGGGCCGATGATCCGTATTCCCCTTTTTCGGGCGAACCCGACGAGCTCATCCTGAAGGCGGGCCCCGTCCTCATCCCTCTCCGCAAAACCGTCGGAGACGACCACCAGCGCCCTGATCCCTTTTTCCGAACACTCTTGAGCCACCCTCATCACGGAGCGGGCGTTGATCATGATCAGCGCCAGGTCCACCTCAGCAGGAACATCTTTTATGGAGGGGTAGACCTTGAGCCCCAGGACCTGTTCATAGGCAGGGTTCACGGGAAAGATGTTTCCCTTGAATCCCGCCTCGAGAAGAGATTTTACGATGACATGACCCCCGAAGAATCCCTCCTTGAAAGACCCGATCACGGCAACCCTCGAGGGCTCAAAAAAACGGGAAAGATCATCCCTGTCAGGATAAGCCCTTCCTGATTTGTCATTCAACGTTCTTTCCCCTGCCATTTCGGAACACCACCTCGTCGGTCATGAAGCTCCCCGCAGCTCGCTGCGGGGTATCTTGAGCGGAATTCCGCCGAAGCCCTACGCGCATTTCCATCCTCCGTAGCGGGCTACTGCGGAGGACGGGCGCTCTTGCAAGCTGCGGCGGGTCGCCTCGACATTCCTCTCCGCAGCAAGCCGCGGAGTACCCTGGCGAAGGCGAATGGAAGGCTTCAGGGGTAGCACAGGGGGGTTTCAAAAGCAAGGGGTCCACATCCTGCTGAAATTCTTAGAGACCTGTTGCAATCCTGGACAAAACGTTTATAATCTCACCTGAAATCGATTTTAATTCTCCCGATTACTTTGGAAAGCATGCTCGAAAACGAAGAACCAAAAGAAATCGTTGAACGGCCGCAGCAGCCAGGTTTTCTGACCCAAACCCGGTTTGATGAGTTTAATATCCCGGGCGAGGTCCTTGCGGGTTTGAAGGATGCCGGCTTTTCGCAATGCACTCCGATTCAGGCCGAAGTCCTGCCCATCGCCCTTGCGGGTCATGATGTGGCAGGCCAGGCCCAGACCGGAACAGGAAAAACCGCTGCCTTTCTCGTCCCTGTTTTCACCCGGCTTCTCTCATCACCCGACAGAAAGACAGACTTGCCTTCCGCGCTGATTGTCGCCCCCACAAGGGAATTGGCCCTCCAGATTTACCAGGACGCAACGATCCTCGGCCGCCACACGGGGCTCAGGCTCGCCCAAGTTGTCGGAGGGGTGGACTACCAGAAGCAGGCCGAGATACTGCGCGAGGGCACGGATATCGTGATCTGCACCCCCGGCAGGATCATCGATTACTTCAAGCAAGGCATTTTCAAAACAGCGGGGATCCAGGCACTCGTGATCGACGAGGCGGATCGTCTCTTCGACCTCGGGTTCACGAAAGACATGCGCTACATCCTGCGCAAGCTTCCCCATTATGAAAAAAGGCTCTCCATGCTGTTTTCAGCCACCCTCTCCCATCGGGTCCTCGCCCTGACCTATGATTACATGAACCTGCCTGAATTCATCTCCGTCACTCCCCAGGAGGTGACGGTGGAAGGGGTGGAGCAGTCTCTGTTCCACGTGGCATCGGAAGAAAAGCTGCCTCTCCTCCTGGGATTGTTTGACAGAGAACAGTGGAGCCGCGTTCTCATCTTCCTGAACACCAAGGCTGGGGTCGAGTGGCTTGCGGAAAAGCTGAAAGGAAACGGCCTGCCCGCGGAGGGCATCACAGGTGACCTGGCACAGAAGCGACGCTTCCAGCTGATGGCACGATTCAGGGGCGGAAGCATCAAGATCCTGGTCGCCACGGATGTCGCTTCCAGGGGCATCCATGTCGAGGATATCAGCCATGTGATCAACTTCGAGTTGCCCCAGGATCCGGAGAGCTATGTTCACCGTATCGGCCGCACGGCAAGAGCGGGAAAGACCGGCAAAGCCATCTCCTTTGCCTGCGAAGACTGCGTCTTTTACCTGGAGCCCATGGAAAACCGCCTGGGCTACAAGCTCCCGGTCGTCTGGCCCGACGCCACGTGGTTCAAAGAGGATAAATCCGGCAAGGTCCGCCCGGTTTCCCGGGAACGACGGAAGAGACCCGGCCGGGACAAAGGCCGGCCCTCGGAAAAGGAGGCCCTGCCTCCCCGCAAGACCGGCAAAAGGATCGCTTTGAGCTCTCAACCCGGAGGGATTTTCGGGTTGGCACCGGCTCGCAAGGCGCAACCCGAAGAAGCGCCACCCTCTGAGAAAAAACAAATACCGAGAAAGAAGAGAAGGCGCCGAAGGCCGGGTCATTGAGTCGAGTCCCGGTTTCTGTGGCGCTTTTCTAGCAGGCTGCTAGGGTCCTGAGTCACAAATCCGCCACCAGATCAAGCTCAGCCGAAGCCCCTTGGAGGGTGTTCTCTCAGGACCGCAATACTGCCTCGGGGCGTTTTAGACGCCCCCATAATCTTAATAGCGATTACAGGGTAGCCACAGAGTGGCGTGCCAGTCGGAGAGATTGCTTCCGGGGCTGTCCGCGGTGGCTGTGAGGCCTAGGGTGCCGTTAAAGTGGCTCTGGACGAACCTGATTGCGGCCTGGAAGAACACCCCCGGGGGGCTCCGCCTGCATTAATTATTCACCTGTTTTTTCACTCAGTACACCGGGACAGGGGGCACGAGAGACGGGCCTGCGGCGCGGCTTTCGATAATCCCTACGGACAAAAGGAGGGAGGGCATGGAGATAAAACTTGAGCGAATCGCTATTCCCGAGGGCTGCAACGTCATATTCGGCCAGAGCCACTTCATCAAAACCGTGGAAGACCTCTACGAGATCATCGTCGCATCCGTCCCCGGGGCCAAGTTTGGAATCGGGTTCTGTGAGGCTTCGGGCCACTGCCTTGTGCGGGGCGAAGGGAACGACGAGGCTCTCAAGCAGGCGGCCGTGCAGGGGGCCTTCAACATCGGCGCGGGCCACACGTTCCTGATTTTCATCAAAGATGCCTTTCCCATCAACATCCTCAACGCTGTGAAGATGTGCCAGGAGGTCTGCTCCCTTTTCTGCGCCACGGCCAATCCCGTGGAGGTCGTCCTCGCCCAGTCCGAACAGGGCCGGGGTGTGCTCGGCGTGATCGACGGCTCCTCACCCAAGGGAATCGAAAAAGAAGACGGGGTGGCGTGGCGAAAGGATTTGCTCAGGAAGTTTAAGTACAAACTTTAGCAGACTGCTGAAAAACACCTATCTACTGCGTTGCCCTCAAAAGGAGGTGTTCTGAAGGGGATGGCCCGATCCGGCCATGCAGTGTATGAACCGTTGCCGTCCGTGAAAGCAGGGCTCCTGGTTTCTCTTCTCCTCGCCCTGCTTGCCGGAGGCTGTGCGCCGAAAGTGGCCGTGCCGCCAACGCCGGAACCCTTGCCGCGGGTCAAAGAAATCGCCCGGATGGGTTACAGCGTTCAGGCAGGAGCCTTTTTGAGTGTTGACAACGCGATCCGCCTCACCCATGCCCTGGAAAACCAGGGATTGTCTGCTTACTACTTCCGGCACAAGAGCGGGTTCTACAAGGTGCGCTTCGGCGACTTCCCGTCCAAGGAAGGGGCCCTCAGCAGAGCGGAGAGCCTTTCCGCAGCCGGCATCATCCAGGAATACTACATTGTCAGCCCCGATGATTACGCCGTAGCGAAAATCAGAATCTACGGCGCCAGGGGCCTCAGGGGCGAACTCGTGGAGACGGCCGAGGGTTTTATCGGGCTCCCTTACCAGTGGGGCGGGTCTTCTCCGGAGCAAGGTTTCGACTGCAGCGGCCTCACCATGGCCGTGTATCAATACAACGGGCTCAACCTGCCGAGGTCTTCCAGAGAGCAGTTCATGCACGGTACGCCCGTGGAGCGCCGGGAACTGGAAAAAGGGGACCTGGTATTCTTCGCCATCCGGGATGGCGCGAAGGTCTCCCACGTCGGGCTTTACTCAGGAGACGATCGGTTCATCCACGCCCCCGGAAGGGGCAAGACGATTCGCGAGGATTCCCTTTCCGATCACTACTTCGCCGCCCGGTATGCCGGCGCCAGGACATATTTGCGATAAGAACGGGCTTTCGTCATGAAAGGCAGAACAGATATAGATATCACCGAGGGGTTCAAGTCATTGACGCAGCACGAACTCCTCTCCTGCGTGGAACTGGGTAAAACCCTGACGGGTGAACTCGACTCAAAGCGGCTCTTCGGCAAGATCCTGAAGAAAGTCTCTGAACTGCTCCCGGCGGAAAATTGGTCCCTCCTTCTCATGGATGAAGAAACGGGGGATATGGGTCCCCCTCGTCTTCGGAGGGAAAACCCTCGGAGTGATCGAAGTGGTCAACCCCAAAAGCATGGGCAACAGTTCCCTCCCCTTGCTCTCCATCATCGCCGACTACGCCGCCATTGCCGTTGAAAACATGCGGCAGTACAGGCATATCAACGATCTTGCGATTCATGACAACCTCACCGGCCTGTTCAATCAGCGCTTTCTGTACCGGGCCCTCAGGGATTTGATCAGGACGAGCGCTGCGGGGAACACGCCTTTTTCCTTGATCTTCATGGACCTGGATAATTTCAAGAAGGTCGTCGATGCCTACGGTCACCTCAAAGGGAGTGAAGCCCTTCAGGAAGTGGCCGCCACGATCAGGACATGTCTTTCAGACCCCGCCTTTGGGGTGGCCTACGGAGGCGACGAGTTCGTCGTCGTTCTGCCCGGTTTCGGAAAGGAGACCGCCGTTCAAAAGGCGGAGGAGATCCGCTTCAAAATGAGCCGCACCCGGTACCTCTCCAAGTATGGCCATCGCGTGCCGATTCAGGCAAGCTTCGGGTTGGCCACCTACCCGGATGATTCGACGGAATTGGGCACCTTGCTGTCCATGGCAGACCAGGCGATGTTCCACGCCAAGAAGACGGGTAAAGACCGCGTGATGCCTGTAACCGAAAGCAAACCCTAAGAGCCCTTGGACAACACCATGGCCTCTTTCTTCCCCCGCTCTTCGTCAACGAACCGGAGGAGCACACCGCCGATGATGAACAGGACGAGGAGGGATGCGATGCTCGCCCGGGATGCCAGCTGTCCGACAGCCGTCAGCTGATCCGGGGTCGGCGAGACCGGCATCAACAGGCGCTTGGCCAGGAGGCCCACGGTCCCCATCAACACCGGTCCCAGAATCGCGGCAAACTTGCCGATCATGTTGTAGAAGCCGTAGAACTCCGCCGATTGGTCTTTGGGAATCAGCCGCGTGTAGTAAGACCTGCTGAGCGCCTGAATCCCTCCCTGGACGCAACCGATGATGACGGCGAGGACGTAGAATTCCCACTTCTCTTTCATCATCACCCCCCACAGGGTCAGGAACACGTAGACCCCTATGGCGAGGTAAATCCCTTTCCGCGGACCCCACCACCCGCCCAGTTTTCCGAACCCGAAGGCTGCGGGAAACCCGACGAACTGAACGATCAGGAGAGCAAGGATGAGGTCGTTGGAATCAAACCCGAGGGACATGCCGTAATCCACGGCCATGACGATGATCGTGTCCACCCCGTCTATATAAAACCAGTAGGCCAGCAGAAACAGAAAGACGGTCTTTAGATGGCGCGCTTTCCTCAAAGTGCTCAGGAGTTGCCTGATCCCCTCCAGGACAACGCCCTTGTCTCGATGGGCATGGGCAGCATCGGTCCGCTCAGGCACCGTGATGATCGTGAACAGGGTGAACCCTCCCCACCAGAGGGCGACAAAAAGGAAAGCATACCTCACGGCCTGCGTGGAGTCCGCAAAACCGAACTTCTGGGGCATCAGGGCGCATAGGACAGTGAAAAGAAAGAGCAGTCCGCCGCCCAGGTATCCCATGGAAAAACCGAGGCCCGAGACATAGTCGACCCGGTTTTCATCCGCCACGTGGGGGAGGAAGGAGTCGTAAAACACATTGGCTCCGAAAAACCCGATGACCCCCAGCGCATAAACGACAATCGCCGATTCCCAGGCTCCCTGTTCGACGAGAAAGAGGCCTGCCGTCGACACGGCACCGAGGTAGGCAAAGAAAACGAGGAATTTCTTTTTTGCCGACCCCTTGTCTGCGATCGCTCCGAGAACCGGTGCCATCAGGGCCACCATCAGACTCGCGATGGAGTTCCCGAACCCGAGTTGGGCTGTGCTCAGGTTGAGGTCTGCATCGTAGCTCCAGTATTTCTTGAAAAAAACGGGGAAAAAGCCTGCCATCACAGCCGTGGAAAAAGCTGAATTCGCCCAGTCATACATGGCCCAACCCCATACCGCCCTTTTCTTTTTGTCCATACGCGGCCCTGCCGTCCTTGGTGAGATACGGCCTTCCCCGAGGGAACATTGACCTTGAGCGTCTATCTTATCATGAACTCGGAGAGGGAAACAGCACCTAAAGAGGCCTTCCGAAACACCGCCTGGTGCCAAGCGCTTACCCCGGCCCCGCCCTTTTTGCCGGTTGATCAGAAAAAGGTTTATTGGTATGGAAAGATAGGTGAGAGCATGCGGTTGGTCGGCCGCTTCCGTCAGGGAGTGGGGGACCGCAAAAAAGGAGGATAACCTTGAAGATCGCCATTGCCGGTGCCGGGACAACCGGCGCGTACTGCTACAGGCTGTTGCGGAAACAGGGATTTCCCGTTGACCTCTACGACAGGCCGCACAAAACAGCTTGCGGCATCAATCCCTGTGCCTGGGGCACATCACGGGGGTTTTCTGAACTCCTGCGCTTGGCCGACCTCGACCCTGAAAAGTATGTGCTCCAGCGCTTCGATTCCGTGCTCATGGACGAGGTTCGTGTCGTGGGAGAGCTGATGACGATCGATAAGCCCGCCCTGATCAGGGATCTCTTGGAGGGCGCCGTAGCACGTCAGGCGCCGTTTCGCATCGAGGACTACGACAGGGTGATCGATGCGACCGGGATTGGCAGGACTTATCTGCCCCCGATCCGGGACGACATTCAGCTCCACTGTGTTCAACACCGGATACAGTCAGAGTCGCCCCTGGAGAACAGGATCCAACTGGGAGGGGTCGGTTATGCGTGGTGCTTTCCCCTGGGAGAACAGGGCTACCATATCGGCTGCGGCAGCCTCGTTGAAGATGCAAAGAAACTGCTCCGCCGGATCCCCTGGCTGGATCACGCATCCCCTCCCCTTCGGAAAAGGGTCATCTGCGCCTGCTCGGGCACGGTGCGCCTCACAGGGCCTCATGACGCCCTGCCTTTCGTCGCTCCCGGAGCCAGGGACGGCATCTGGGGCATCGGAGAAGCGATCGGTTGCGTCGCACCCCTGGCCGGCGACGGCATTGTGCCAGGGATGAAGAGCGTGCACCTCCTCCTGGACCACTGGGACAACCCCGATCGATACACCCAGGCAATCCTGAAGGAGTTCAGGTGGATGAAAAGGGAGCGCTCCGTCATTGACAAGCTCCTGGCCGCGACCCCTCTGGGGCTCAAGGACGCCTGGGTCCTCAGGAAGAATTCCAGGCGCATGGGCATGGACGTGAGAATCAGGGAAGCGGTCAAATTCCTGAAGGCCTTGAGAGCGAGGGGCAGTTAGAAGGATCGCCAGGCGCTTCCCCTCCTGCCCCGTCTCTGCGAAACCTGCTTCAAAGTCCTGCGAACCGCAGGAGCTCGACGTTTACCCCCATGGCGGAGGGCGTTCGATGAATTGCCCGGGTTTCTCTCGACAACCCGGTGGGTACCGGAACTCCTCGCCTGTCCCAGGGGCGCTCGCTTCACCAGGGTCCGCCTTGAATCCCTCACCCTGGGAACCTCGGCCATCATCACCGCCACGAGGCCGTGAGAACCCCTGCAGAAAAGACTTGCCTGCCCCGGTCACTTTGTGGTAGTTTGCAACGAGCGCCTTTATCCTATCCAACACTTCTTCTTGGCCGCCTGGCGGCCGAAACCCTCAATCCCTAGGACAGGAGTCTATGACATGAAAGGAAAACGGATTTTAAGGCCCCTTCGATTCCTCTTCGCTCTCGCGTTCTTCTTCCTGGCTTCTTCCGCCTACGGCGCGGATGCAAACCGCTTCTCCCCTGGAGCGAAAGTTCCCGACTTCACGGTGGGAGTCCCTTATTCCCCTGAAGTGCAGAAATACCTCGGCCTGAAGAACAGCGATCCTTTCAAGGTGTCGGACATTGCCGCCAGAATCGTTCTGGTTGAGTTTACCAATTCGATGTGAGCGACCTGCAAAGATAATGCGCCTGTAGTTAACAGGCTATACAACGTGATAAAGGAAGACCCAACCCTGGCGGGAGATATCAGGGTCCTGGCGATCGCCGTGGCAGACAATCAAAAGCGAATCGACGGTTACAAAGCGGAGTTCAAGGTTCCTTTTCCTATTTTTCCTGACGAAAAAGGGGAAATCTACATGGCCCTGAAACAGCCGAATGTCCCCTCTCTCTTGTTGGCAACCGGCGACGGGAGGGTGCTCATGTATCACAAGGGATTGATCGAAGATTTCGATAAGCTGGTCAAGGAGATCAGGGAAGCCTCCAAGACGAAGTA
>JAGUZM010000591.1 GCA_020060805.1 Deltaproteobacteria bacterium
GGGACGGACAAGGCTTTCATCGACAAGGTGAAGAAGGCCACAGCCGACCTGAAGAAGAAAGGCTATGTCGTGTTCGCCACCCAGGACTGGCATCCCACGGATCACATTTCGTTCTACTCCAATCATCCGGGGAAAAAGGCCTTTGAAGCCATCCAGATCGACGGCAGGACCCAGGTTCTCTGGCCGCCCCATTGCGTGCAAAAGACGGGAAACGCCGAGGTCCTCGTGGACAACAAGCTTTTTGCGGCTATCGTCAAGAAAGGGAAGGACAGGCGCTTCGACAGCTACTCCGGGTTTCAGGACGACGGCGGAGCCAGGACGGAAATGGACTCTCTTTTGAAAAAACAAGGTATCAAGGAGCTCATTGTCTATGGCATCGCGACCGACTATTGCGTGAAAGCGACAGCCCTCGATGCTGCCGCAGCGGGATACAAGGTCACCGTCATCGAAGGCCTTTGCAAGGGCGTTGCCCCGGATACCACGGCTAAGGCTCTTCAGGAGATGAAGGATAAAGGGATCAAGATCGAAAAAGAACTGAAAATGTGAGAGCCCTGAGAGCCCGTAGGGTTGGGGGGAGGGGAGCAAAGCCTCGATGCCGCCTCAAGGTGATCGCTATTCGGCGTGCTTTACGGAGAGAATATATGATTTATTCAGGATGAGGTTTTTTGCATCCACCCACAATGAGACGAACTGCGGGGTGTAATTCAGGAAATCGCTCAGCCTTAACTTGTCCGGGGGCAGGTCAACGAAGAACCGACCTTCCATGATTTCACCGTTCAGAAGCTCTGCCCTCACCGGTATCGCCATCGCCTCAAAATCGGCTGTGACCTGCTCCCCTGACGGCATGGAGACGTACATGATCTCTGTTTTACCGATCAGGAGGATCTCGTTCGTGAGAATATCCTCCAGGGGAATGAATGTCTTCTCGGAGTTAAGAACATCCAGGATGGTCTCCGCGCCGGGATGGTTTTCTGCACGGTAGGCGAGAAAGAAATGGACATCCAACGCCCCTTCGGTGCTGAAACAGATGGTCGCCTTCTGCTTGAATTTTTCTATTTTCAAGTGCCTGAGTCCTTTCGACGGTTCTTGCGTATGTCCCTGTCTGCCCCGCCGACCCTTGCCATTCCTGGTCGGTACGCCCGTTGCCCATGAACTGTTAAACCAACTTTCCCGCCTAGTCAAGGCGATTCTGTCTTTCTTTGACCCACCCGAGTTTGACAGGCTGGGTTTTCCCTCCGGCCGGCATCCCTCAACATCGGTGCCTTTGCTCCCGGCGGAAGGGCGGCGTCAGAAAAAACAGGATGCCCAAAATGAGAACTTACAATTCTTGTTGGGCTGAACATAGGAACTGAAACTTCCTGTTTTGGTCATCGCCCCGATGCGCACCCCCCCTCTTTTCATAAAGTAAAATGATTCTAGCATGTTAACTTATTTGCGCCCCCTTCCTGGAACCCTGTGGCCGGGCCGTTGGGATGAAATGGGGATGATTCGCGGCCCTTCCTTTTTCAACGAGCAGGAATATCGGAATAATAAGTTCCTATCTTTCGATCTACCCAAAAATAAAACTTACTTATTTCAATATATTACGGTTTTGGCACAAATCTCGCTATTTGTCCTGTAGACAGGTTTGTTTGAGGGGTCACACCCCCTACCGGGTCAGCCCGGTTACCTGGCTCTGAAGAATGGTGGAGAACCTCTTTTCAACCATGCCCTCAGCGTGTAACCCATAGTCTTGGAAGGAGGAGGATACCCTAAGATAGAAAACAGGAGGATGAATGTGAAATGAGTGAGGATTGCGCAAGAACCGAACCAAGGGTAAAGCCACCCTGGGGGTTACTTTCCTGCATTGATCTTTATGAATGCGATCCCGACATCATCCGTGACGCGGAAGCGATAAAAACATTCGTGGTTCAGCTTTGCGACCTGATTAAAATGAAGCGTTTCGGTGAGACCAAAGTCGTTCATTTTGGCGAGGATGAGAGGGTGGCTGGTTTTTCGATGACGCAGCTTATTGAGACTTCTCTGATCTCCGCCCATTTTGCCAATCAGTCCAACACGACTTACCTCGACGTATTTAGCTGCAAAACATACGACCCTGAAGTCGTCGCCGAGTTCGCCAAGAAGTTCTTCAAGGCGAAGAGGTTCAGGCGCCAGACGATTTACCGTGAGTGATTCCAGGGCTGAATGGGGGGCCGTCCATCCCTGCGCCGCAGGGATGGACAAAGATGTGACAGAGGCCGAGAATAAAACATGATGACGAAAACAGTATACAAAGACCTTGATGCGTGCAAAGGCCTTTGGAATTCCTTTGTTCAGACCGCCAACCTTTCAGACCTTTGGGAATTTCGGTTTTGTTTCCACAAGCACTACCAGTACCGGATGCACTTTATCGTGTTCGAGGAGCGTCACGAGGTCCTCGCCATGCTCCCCCTCGTCTACCTTTCGGAAAAGGACATCTACGTCTTTTTCCCCGGGGAGACATGGAACGGGAAAACATGGCTTGAACGCACCTTTGTTTATTGCCAACGGCCCGAGGAGATCGGGAATTTCCTGTCCGAGTGCCCTGAGAGAACCCATCTCAGGTACATGGAATGGGATGACGCCCCCTCGGTTCCGGAGCTGGAAATCGATGAGATCGGATATCTCCTCCACCCTGGGGATTTTGCTCATGACCTGGAAGGGTATTACAGGAGATTCACCTGGAAAAAACTGAAAGCCATCAAGAAAGAAATCGGGTCGATCGTCGCGCCGGGGAGCGCATGGCGCATCAACCGCCTTTCCGACTACGATCGTCTCGTGGACATGAACCTCGGCCGGTTCCGCGAAAGTTCCTACTTTTACGATCGCCGCTTTACGGAGAGTTTCAGGGATGTGATGCACATCCTCGCTCAAAAAGGGTGGTTGCGGATGGTGAGCCTGGAGGTCGGCGGCGAGCTTGTGGCGGTCGATCTTGCGGCCCTCTTCAACAACACCTACGTGGTATTTCTTGGGGGAACCCATCCCGGCTATCCTGGGGTCGCCAAGGTGATGAACATGCAGCATATCGAATTTGCCGCCCAGCATCAGGTTTCCAGGGTAGACTTCCTCTGCGGTGACTTCTACTGGAAAAAACTCTGGCACCTCGACCCGCAACCTCTCTACAAATACGTTTCCCCTGCGCTGAAATCCGAATCAAAAGCACGACAAGAGGGACAGGATTTGGATCCGGCGATGCCGATGGCTGAAATGGGTGCTGCTGGATTTTGAGTGTCACAAGTCGAAAGACCGATTCCCGCGAACCCGGGGTCGTGGCCGTGGTGGGGACCACGCCCGATTATGTCGCCAAGCTCTATCGCCGGCATCCAAAATCGCTCATTTTCCTCGTTGACCATCGGTTCAGGTCCGACCCCTTCTTGGAAGACATCCCTCCTTCATCCTTGCTGTTCGCCTCCATGGGAGGCGGCGAAGAGGCCTGTCAGAAGACACTCCTTTTTCTCGACTCAACAAAAATCCCGCTAAATGGCATCGCCTGTTTTGACTGTGAAACCCTTCTACCGGCCAGCCAAATCGCATCCCGATTAAACCTCCCCTTTCCTCCTTGGCAGGCAATCGCGCGGTCCAGGAACAAATTCGAATCAAGAAAGGCGTGGGCCGCCTCCGGCATCGCCTCGCCGGCAGCCAGCCTCGTGTCCGGCCTCGACCAAACGCTCCATTTCTTTCGAACCCACGGGGAAGATATTGTCCTCAAGCCGGTCTCAGGAAGCGGGAGCGAACTTCTCTTCCACTGCCAAAGGGAAGATGAATTGATCCGGGCTGTGGCGGTGATGAAAGAAGAGCTGCCCAGGCGGCAAACCAACCCTCTCTTTCAACCTTTTCCCGCTAAGGTGTCTTCCGTGGATCCTTGTCAGGCATGGGTGGTGGAGGAGTTCATTCCGGGCCAGGAGTTCAGTTGCGATTTCGTGTACCAGGATGGGCAAATCGCCTTTATCCGGGAAACGGGAAAAGTCAAGGCCGTGGAGCGCGCTTTCGGCAGCGTCCTCGCTTACACGCTGCCGCCGCGATACCCTCCGGGTTTCCACAGGAAGACCCTCGAGAAGGTTCTGGGGAGGGCTGCGGCCGCTCTCGGGTTCGATCGGGGCTATTTCATGGTGGACTACATCCTTCGCGACACCATCCCGGTTCTCGTTGAGATGACGCCCAGGCCCGGGGGCGACTCGATTCCCGATTTGGTCAAAATCGGGGAAGGCCATGACGTGCTGGATATCTATCTGGATTTTGTACGCGGAGAATTCGAGCCTCATTCCCGGAAATCTTCCCTGGGTCCGGAATCCTTCGCAAGCTTCAACCTTTTTGCCCCAAAGGAGGGGCTGATCCGCGGTCTCGATGGCTCTCAGATCACCTCACTCCCCCATGTGAAAAGCCTTTTTTTCAAAAAGAAGGTCGGAGACCGGATCGTTCTTCCGCCCAGGGACTATGACAACAGGCTGTTGGGCTACTGTATCGTCGCTCTCCCGGCCGGGTGCGATATCCCTGCTGAGGGAAAGAGGCTTGAAGATCTGCTGGCTGTGACCATTCAGGATGCCTAAGCCGGGCTGCCTCCGTTTCTCTCATGGCTCCCTCATTCGGGGGTAGAGAGTGTCGGTTTTTGTAAAAGAGCGATCTATCGGCTGAACACGGCTTTTGAGGGTATGAAATACAAGGGACCCTGATGACCATGGGCTTATCGAGATTCTTTCGCAGCGCTTTCAACGCGATCAGGAACCGCGAAAAGGCATTGCCTGGGACGCTTCTCGAGGAACATGTCCGGTCTCTCCTCGCCAGACGGGATGAGTTCCTCCGCGGCGCATCGGAGTTCGGGACCCCCCAGTACTTCTTCGATGAACCCGGGTTGTCCCTGAGCCTTGCCAGGTTCGAGGAGGCATTCTCCGGCCGTTTGAAACGCTTTCGGCTGTTTTACGCCGTGAAGAGCAATTCCTTCCCGGGTATCTCCAGGCATGTTGTGGAAAAAGGCCATGGCCTGGATGTTTCCAGCGGTCGCGAGCTTTCCATGGCCTTGTCCCTGGGATGCCGGCGTATCCTGTTCAGCGGTCCGGGGAAAACGGATGATGAAATCAGGGCTGCGGTGACACATCGTGACAGGGTCACCCTGCTCCTGGACAGCCGGGGTGAACTGGAGAGGCTTTCCAAAATCCTCCTGGCAGCAGGCCCTTCCGATGGGGTGGTGCGGGTGGGAATCCGCATCACGGGCAAACATCACGGCAAATGGGAAAAATTCGGCGTTCCCCTCGAAGACTTGGGCCCCCTCTTTCAGAAGGCCATGTCAACACCCGGCGTTGACCCGCAAGGTATCCAGTTTCACACCAGCTGGAACCTTAACCCGGAGGCCCAGGTCAGGATGATCAAGGCTGTCGGCTCCTATGTCAGGAAGAGCCTCCCCGAGAGCGCCTGGCAGCGTCTCAGGTTCCTTGACATCGGCGGCGGCTATTGGCAGGAACGGGGGGAATGGCTGAACCCGAGGAATACCTTGCTCGGGCATCTTCTGCGTGCTTTCGATCCTGACCGTGAATTCACGCTCCGGCACTATTACAGGCCGTCCAAGCCGATTGCCCATTTTGCGGGGGAAATCTCCGAGGCAATCGCCGGTGAAGGGAGACCCCTCAGGGATCTTGAAATCTGGATGGAGCCGGGCCGGTGGATTTCCACCCCTTCCATGCACATCCTGCTCCGGGTCGTGGACAAGAAAAGCGATGATGTCGTGATTACCGACGGCGGGATCAACCTGCTCGGATGGGAGCGTCCTCTGGAAGAATTCATTCCCGTCATCAACCTGACGCGGCCTTCGGTCAGAGAGATCCCCATGAGAATATTCGGTTCCCTCTGCACGCCCCTGGACATCTGGGGCGATTCCCTCTTCGGAGAGGGTGCCTCCCCCGGCGACATCCTGCTCATCCCGGATCAGGGGGCTTACACGTATTCGCTCCGCCAGTCTTTCATCAAACCTATCGCCCGCGTCATCCGCTTCGATGGGTCATCCCTTTCCGAAGCAGAGCCGGAAAAGGGCCACGAAGAGACTGACCGGCTATAATCTCTGTCTTAGCCGATCCAGGGCCATCCTGAGGCTGGTCTGCATGCGGGTGATCGCCTGGGCCAGGAGCCCGATCTCATCTTTCGATCGGATATCAATCTTTAGCTCCAGGTTCCCGAGGCTCATCTGCTCTGCCGCTTTCGTGAGGGTCATGATGGGCTTCGTCACCCGCCTCGCAGACACCCAGGCAATAAGGATGACGAGAATCACGGTCAGGCCGAGAAGCAGAAGGGCGAGGAACTGGAGCCTCCGGAGCGTTTCAAACACGTCATCATTTTCCTGCTGAACGGCAAGGGCCCAACCATAGGTGTTGCCCCGAACATGGCCAAGAGAGGCACGGCCTTCCTCATTCACGAAGTTCAAGGTTATGGGCTCCTTTTTTTGCTTGAAAGCCGAGACCAAGGGGTGGGAACTCAGGTTCTTCTCGGACACGACGTACTGATTCAGCTGATGGGCTACCACTTTGCCTTTTTCATCAACCATGAATGCGAAACCGGTATTGCCTCTTTTCCAGGTGGCAACGTTTTTTGAAATATCATCAATGGTCATGCCCGCTGCCATGACGCCCACGATCTTTTCTCCAGACTTGATCGGCACTGACACAACAAGAGCAGGTTTATTGTTTGTCCTGCTAATCAGAGTCTGCCAAGCGACAGGTTTGCCCGCGACAACGTCTTTGTAGTAGCTCCTGTCAGCATAGTTGATCAAGGATTTGTCATCGTTTCTGGCCACATTCATTCCGTCGAGGCCGACGGTGAAGACGAGGTATGTCCAGGGGTATTCCTGACCGATCACCTTGAGTACCGGCTCCTGCCTGGCCCGGTCCATGGATACGATTTCCGGCAGTCTTGCGGCGGCATTGAGAACCCGAACGTTCTTGTCGAGCCACTCCTCCACCTGGATGGCGAGCCCTTGGGCGATCTGGGCCATTTGAACCTCGGTATCCGCTTCAATGCGTTTTGCCCCTTCCCGGAAAGTCATGCCCCCGAAAATCGCCAGAGGAACAAGGCTGACGATCAGCATCAGGATGATCACTTTGAAGGCAAGCCCGAACCGGACCTTCTTGGATTCAAAGGAAAGTTTTTCCCCGGGTGCTGTTTCGGCTTTTGCAGCAGCCCCTGAAGAGGAAACCTCATCGTGCCCTCCGAACGGAGGCATGGACTCGACAGCCCCTTCATCGTCTGGTTTCGGCTTCAAGACGAGGATGGTGTTCTGACACCTTTTGCATTTTACCCTCGCTCTTTCGCCTTTGATTTTTGCGCTGTCTACCCTGTAGGTCTCGCCACAACTGTCGCACGTGATCGTCAGCATCATTTCACCACTCCTGTCATCTAGGAATAAGCTTGTTCATGCTTTTCTGGAATACGTCCCGGTTCGCCTCGTCCGGAATCTCGCGGGCGAGGTGGCCTACCAGCTCCGCAGCTCGGTGAACCGGGATACGGCTCAGTGATAGGGACATCCGGCCGAGAACGTCTTCGATGAGCAGATCCCCCATAGGGCCCACGGCGATCACCATCTGGCGCCGGAGGGATTCGATGAAGGTTTTGTCCACCAGGGATACCTGGCCGTCCGCAGCTTCCACCAACCCGGACTCGAGCAACTTGGTCAGAGCGCTCCTGAGGGTGGGCAGGTTGATGCCCAGCTCCCTGGAAATCTCCGAGATGTTCTTGAGGCCGTCCAAAGCGCTCAGGATACGAATCATGTCCCCGGTCATCGGAAAGGTGCCCGCATTGACCGGGATGGCTTTCTTGAAAATCATTTTGGGAAGATCTGATGAGAATGGGTCCATGTCTGCTGGCTACCGGGACACTGGAATCCTCAGGACGCTGTGACACCCGATCCGGATCCGGCCCCTCACCCTGTCTAAACCTCCAAAAACGTGGCTGCGGCTGGTCTAAGTGATAAAATTATATATAATTTATAGCTAATTTGCAATAAGCTTTTTGTGTTTAAGCCGAATTTAGGGTAACACTACGGATGGGCATATCCATCTCCCGGGCTTTTCCCTTGAACTCAAAGCCCCTTTTCTATAAGGCTGTTGGAAAGAGGTGTCCCGATACCAGGGGGGGCGGAGAATATGAGGGTTATCCAGGTAAAGAGCCCGGGTGAGGTCGAAGAAATAAAGCGCCTCTTCCGGGAGTATGAGACCCTCCTCGGCGTGGATCTGAGCTTCCAGAGCTTTGAGGATGAGTTGGCGGCCCTCCCGGGAAAATACGCTCCTCCCTCCGGGGCGCTTCTGATCGCCGTAGACGGCGAGAGGACGGCCGGGTGCGTCGCACTCCGAAAAAAAGAAGAAGGCGTGTGCGAGATGAAGCGCCTTTTTGTGAGGCCGCAGTTCCGCGGCCGCGGGTTGGGCAGGCGCCTTGCGGCACGGATCATCGATGAAGCCCTAGGACGGGGTTACTCGACGATGCTTTTGGACACCCTGGACAGGCTACGGGTGGCCATGAAACTCTACCAGTCGCTGGGATTCGTGGAGACAGAGCCCTACTACTGCAACCCGCTCCGCGGTGTGGTGTACTGGAAGCTGGATTTAAGGGGCCGGCCAAAAAAGACGCCTGATCCTGATCCCCTCCTCTTTCCGTGAGACTGATCGATGCCAATCGCTCGACATAGGTCGGAAGGAACAGCAGCCGGGCCTCGCTAGGGATTTGCAAAAAGCCTTTCACAACATCTTGATGAAAATGACCTTGTCGTCTTCGGGCGAATAGAAGCCTTTCAGGACCGCCTCTACCCTGTACGCACAGCGCCTGTAGAATGATCGGGTCGGCTCGTATTGCGGTCTTGAAGAGGTCTCGACATAGATGCGCTTTCCACCCATCTCCCGGATCTTATCCTCCGTTCTCCGGAGGATTTCTTGCCCGATCCCCGCCCCTCTCAGTTCATTCCTGAGGGCGATCCAGTAAATGTCGTAGCTTTCCACGGTGCAAGGGATGGGGCCGAAGCAGGCGTACCCTATGACTCCACCCCTCCTCTCGGCGAACAAGAAATGATAGCCGCTGGATATGCCCTTATTCAACCTCTCCTGGACCAACTCCTTCGCGACCTCGATCTCCGCCTCGGAGAAAAAACCGCTCGACACCACGATGCTCCCGACCGTCTCCATGTCAGTAGGCCGCGGATCTTCGCGCCAGGTGATGGGATCTGTGATCTTGGATGGGGACATAGCTTCCTGCCGCCACCTCCTCCCTCTTCCGCCTCTGGAGGCGCTGAAGGCGATCGGGAAAAGTCGATTCAGGAGAGAGGAGTTCCTGAATCCTGAATGATTCTCTGTACGATCTGTTTGTAGCTCAGCCCTGCCTTTGTTGCAGCGGCGAAGAATCCCGAATCCTTGGACACACAGGGATTCGCGTTGACCTCGAGCACCCACGGCCGGTTCTCCAGGTCCACCCTGAAATCGACCCTCCCGTAACCCCGCAAGCCGAAAAGGCTCCAACAGGCTTTGGCGATCTCTTTCAGGCGCAAAAGGAGAGGCTGGTCCACTGAGCTGAACTCAAAGCTTCGCACCGTGCTCCGGGACTCAAAAGAGGTTTCATCCCACTTCGCCCGGTATCCGACCACACGCCATTTCCCGGGAGGGTAGTCCTTGAATGTCATCTCTGCCGGCGGTAGAACTTCCGGACCTTCGGGCGACGCGAGGACAGAGAGGTTGAACTCCCTTCCTTCGATATATTTCTCCGCAAAACACTCCCCTCCCAGGTTTGCTTTCCGCCGCTCCATTTCCGAGAGGAGTTGACGCGGCTCTGGGCCCGAAAAGACAGAATCCTCGTCCAGCCCCACCGAGGCGTGCTCCCACACGGACTTTATGATGTAAGGGCCTTGGAGCGGCTCCAGAGTTCTACGGAGCTGACCCGGAGAAAAGCTGGGGGGAGTCGGAATCCCGGATGCTTCCAGGATTTTCTTGGTCAGCAGTTTGTTGGTGGTTACGTAAAGGGCATCCGTGGCCGCACCGGTGTAGGGAATTTTCAGCAAATCGAGCAAAGCGGCCGCCAGGTATAGGAGCCTTCCGTGACCTTCCACGGATTCCACCAGGTTGAATACCAAATCAGGTCTCAAGCTCCTGACAGCATCCGTGAACTTCCTTGTATCCAGGGAAAGCGTGAGCCTTCCTGTTTCGTGGCCCAGTTCTGCAAGGGCTTCGCCGACCGCCGCGGCCTGGTCGAGAACATCCCTCTGGTCAGGGGTGCTCTCCTCATCGGCCTTGCTGTCATAGAGTAGGATGACCTTCATCGTGGCGGCTGCGTTCAGGCGAGGGGACCTGACAGAGATTGAAAAGAGGGGATGAGATTCAGGGTTTTCCCCGCCCTGGCGAGTGCGGATTCCATGATGAGGGAAATGAGATGCCCGTAGGCCATTCCTTTGAGGGTACAGATGATGGGAAGGTCCGAGACAACCGGGTTCAGCCCGGCCAGGGGATTCACCTCCAGGAAGTGAGGAACGCCGCCTCCATCCGCTCGCAAGTCCACCCTGCCCCCATCCCTGCACCCGAGCCCGGCCCATGCAGCCAGGGCGACCTCGATCGCCCGGCCTGCCATTTCATCCTCCACCAACCGATATTCGACCAGCTCATCGTACTTTTTCTTGTTCCAGTAGGAGTAGGCCTCAGGCTCTGCCTCTTTTCGAAGCACCACCTCAATGCAGCCGATGGCCCTCGCAGCCCTTCCGGTTCCGACGATGCCCACGGTGAATTCCCTTCCGGGCATGAAAGCCTCCACCAGGACCGGCTGGTCGAACTCGGAGAGGAGCCGCTCACAGGCAGACCTCAATTCAATCCTGGTGCGAATCTTGGACGCCGCGTCGATCCCTTTGCCCGTGCCTTCGGCCACGGGTTTTGCAAAAAGGGGAAAAGGGATTTGAACCCCGTCGCAGTCGGACGGCTCCTCGATCACGGCAAAATCAGGGGTCGGGATGCCCAGGTCGCGGATGACCCGCTTGGTCATTCCCTTGTGGAGGGTGAGGGCCAGAACGAGGGCGTCGGAAAAAGTGTACGGGATGTCATAGGCGTCCAGGAGAGCCGGAACCTGGGCCTCCCTGCCGAATCCTCTCAGCCCTTCGGCGATGTTGAAGACCATGTCCCACCGGTCTCCTGCCACCAGCCTTGCAGCCAGGCTCCGGACGTTGCCGATACGATCGGTTTCCAAACCGAGGTCCTGGAGAGCAGATTCGATCGCTTCGATGGTATCGAGGCGATCGAATTCCGCGGTCTCCTCATCGCCGAACCCGAGGGCGATGTAATCATCCCTGAGATCGTAGGTGATCCCGATTTTCATCTGCCTGCACCGGCCTCCTGACACCCCTCTTCTACCGGCCCTTCCAACCCGCCGCTTCCCGCCGGATCAGGATAAACGAAGACCTTCCCTTCATAGTTCCTGATCAGCAGGTCATCCCCGCTGCGACCGATGAAGTATTCCGGGAGCAAGGGGATCTTCCCGCCTCCGCCGGGCGCATCGATGACATAGTGGGGCACGGCATAGCCCGTCGTGAACCCGCGCAACCCTCGGATGATCTCCAGGCCTTTTTCCACGGGTGTCCTGAAATGGGATGAACCTAGGATCGGGTCGCATTGATAGAGGTAATAGGGTTTTACCCGTACCTTCAGAAGGCCGTGGTAGAGTCTTTTCATCGTTTCAACGTTGTCATTGATCCCTGAGAGAAGAACCGTCTGGCTTCCCAGCGGAATGCCCCCGTCGGCGAGACGTTCGCAGGCCTGATTGGTCTCGGGTGTCAGCTCGTCAGGATGGGTAAAATGAATGCTCACCCAAACAGGATGGTACTTCCGGAGCATCCGGACCAGGGCGGGAGTAACCCTCTGGGGCAGGACCACGGGGACCTTGGTCCCGATCCTGATCAACTCGACGTGGGATATCTTGCGCACCCTGGATATGAGCCACTCCAGGACCTCATCCGACAACGTGAGGGGGTCTCCTCCGGAGAGCAGCACATCCCGGATGGCGGGCGTCCTTTCGATGTAGTCGATCGCTTTTTGCCATTGGTTGGCGTTCACCGGGGTTCCCTTCCCTCCGCCCACGATGCGCGATCTTGTGCAGTATCTGCAGTAACTGGAGCAGAAGTCGGTGACCAGGAAGAGCACCCTGTCCGGGTATCGATGAACAAGTCCCGGCACCGGGCTGTCGTGGTCTTCGCCGAGAGGATCTTCCGCCTCTCCGGGAGAGGTGAAATACTCCCCTGTCACAGGCACCACGGTACGGCGAATCGACTGAGAAGGGTTTTCCCTGTCTATCAGGCTCGCGTAATAAGGGGTAATGGCGAGGGGCAACGGATGGTCATCCCGGCCTAGGGCGAGCTTTTCGTCCTCTGACAGGACCAGGAACCGGCTCAGCGATTCCGTATCCCGGATGCGGTGCTTGAGCTGCCACTGCCAACTGTTCCATTCTGCCGTTGAAACTTGAGGGAAAAACTGTTTGCGGAAAGCCGAAGACCGAGGGCCGGATTTAAACCTCGGTACAGAGGAAACTTTCTGGATAGGAATGACTTTTGCGTTTTCTTTCTGAGTTTTGACTTGCAGTGGAGACTCAGAATTCTTTGCCACCTTCGATGCTCCAAGTCCGTCGCTCGGACTCGGAGGTTCAAAATCCTCCGTGCTAAGCAAGTCCTTTTTCATTATGAATAACCCCCTCTTTCGCTCAGTCTCGGGAACGCAAATTCTCTGGCCTGTTCTCCCAGGCATCTGAGAGATCATGCCCCGCCCCTTCGTACTACATCCTATAGCATTATACGTGCCAACGACCGCAACCTATTGATATTCCATGTCCCCGTTGTCTCTGCGTACCTAAGCACGTGAACATCCGGTTCCGATTGCCGCCGACAGGGAGCTTTTCCGCTCCCTTTCAAATTCCCGTTTATTTTATAACATGCTGAAAACATAATCAAACTTTAATTGTGAAATCCAAGTTCCGTTTTTTTCCCAATCGGAACCCCCTGTTCCGATACCGCCGCGTATTCTCCTCCAGAGCTGATAAATCTTCAATTATCTACGATTTTCAGCCTCCCACGGGAAGAAGGATAGAAGCAGAAAAAACCATGGATCAATACACGAATCCCTCGTTATGGTTGCGATCCATCCAGGCGGGTTTTATCGATGGGTGATCCGGCCGAAAGCCCTGGTGGCAATGACACCCACCGTTTCTGTCAGGCAGGGAATACCCCTGTCGGCGGGGGCCGTTCTGCGACACTGAATTTTCGCACGGTGATGATTTTTCTGTCTTCCTCTTCTCGGACAACACCTCGAACTTCCACCTCTTTTCTGATAAGCGGCAACAGCTCAGGGCCTTTCCCTTTCTTGTCTACCAGGTATTCGGTCTCATCGTGAGAGGAAATGGCAATACTGATGA
>JAGUZM010000528.1 GCA_020060805.1 Deltaproteobacteria bacterium
CCACGCGCGATAGGAGATCTTCAAAGGCGGCCTTCCCCTCTCGACCATTGCGGACATCGACTCGCACGAGACCCTTTTCGGTTTTGTGGGCGAGGTTCGGCGAGCAGGCCTTGATCACGAGGGGGTACCCGATCTCCTTTGCGGCTTTCATGAAATCCCTCTGCTTATGAACGAGTATTTCTCGTGTCACGGGAATTCCATAGGCCCTCAGGAATTTTTTCGATTCGTGTTCGGAAAGGACGGTTCGTCCTTCGCTCAGAGCTTTTTCCAGGAGTTCATGTTTTTGGTCCACGGCTTACCTCTTCGATCATGGTTTTGTATTTCCAGAGGCCGGCCATAACCCGGCCGGCCCTCTCCGGCGTGGCAACATGCACAAGGGCGCCTCTTTCCTCCAGCTCGATCACGGGGTCATCCCAGATGCCCGTAGGCGCCAATCAGAGCCACGGTCCTCGGATTGAACAAGGACTCAAGGTTTTGGAGCAAACGGGAGTTCATCTATCCGGCCTTAAATGGTCTCTGTCAAAAAAACCTCTTCTCTTTAGCAGGCTTTGGGAAGGCAATCAAGAACCAATATCATGGGGGGCAACCACAAACGCAGGATGCACGGCACAGGGTACAAGGTGCAAGAAGAAGGGTACAAGGTGCACGGTACAGGGTACAAGGAAAGGCAAATCACTGAATCGCCCGTTTCTGTGCCCGTGCACCCTGGACCGTGTACCGTGCTCCTTGCATCGAGGGTTGTGGCCTCTCGAAAACGGACATCGCCAACCCTCCGAAGAAAAATCAGTGGAAACGCTTATGTGGTGGTGAGGCTCAGATCCCCCCGTTCATACTGAAGAAGAGCAACCAGGGTGATCGCTGCCGTCTCCGCCCTGAGCACCCTGCGGCCGAGAGATACAGGGACAAAGCCGGCCTCCCTGGCCGCGATGATCTCGTCAGGGGAAAACCCGCCCTCCGGTCCCACCATGCCGACGATTCGTTCGGCCGGAGGGGATGACCGGAGAAGGCTCTTGAGATCCCGGGTGTCCTCACCTTCCCAGAGGATGACCTTAATCTCATCTTCTCCAGCCCGCTGGTCCAGCAATTCCCTGAAAGAGACGATCGGGCCGATTTCGGCCGGTTTTATCCGGTCGGACTGGGTCGCTGCGGCCCGGGCAATTTCGCGCCAGCGCCTGAGCTTGTTGGAAAAGGCATTTGTCCTCAGTCTCATCACCGTTCTTTCGGAAAGGAAAAGAAGAATGCGCTCCACCCCCAGCTCGGACGTTTTCTGAACCAGGTAATCCATGGCCATGGATTTAAGAAGAGCCTGGCACAAGGTGATCTGGATGGGGGAGGGAGATGCCGGCGGGACGGGTTTTTCAAGAGTCACGAGAACCTCATGGCGGCTGGAGGATTTGATGATGGCCTCAAACCGCTTCCCCGCGGAATCCATGAGAACGATCCGGTCTCCGGGTCCCATGCGAAGGACCGTGGCCATGTGCCTGGCTTCCGCTCCCCTGATGGTCACGGAGCGGTCTATTGGTCTGATTTCATCGACAAAGAAACGGCGCATGGAGAAGTGCCTGACGTCTAAAGTGCAGAAAAAAACCTAAGGGTGCACGGCGCACGGCCCACGGTGCAAGGGACAAGGTACAAGGGAAAGCGGATCAGTGAAGGCATCCTTCTTGACCGTGTACCCTGCACCGTGTACCTTGCACCTTCCTATTGTCCCCCGGACAATGACTCTCCATCCCAATACTCCATCACTCCAACCGTGCCCTTTTTCTTTGTCCCCACAACACACGCCCACCCTTCCTGATGGAAGACCTCAATCCTCAGGAACCCATACCCTTCGAGCCTTTCCGCAACCCTCTCAGCCTGCTCTTTCAGGAGGCCCGAAAGGATCAGCCACCCCTGCGGTTCAAGGAGGCGATGGAAATGAGGCATGAGCTGCCCGATCACGTCCAGGGTGAGATTGGCTGCCACTAGATCGAACGACTCCATTATTTTTTCCACAGGCATAGATGAGAGTTCAATCCACACCGGCACATCGTTCAAGGCGATGCACTTCTCGGCCCAGCGCAGAGCCTCGGGGTCGGTATCCAGAGCAAGGACCCTCCGCGCCCCGAGCTTCGCAGCGTAGATGGAGAGAATGCCGCTGCCAGTGCCGATGTCGAGCATCGTCCACGGCTCATCCATCGGGAGGTTTTCCATCGCTGAGAGACACATCCGGGTCGTGGGATGCTGGCCCGTGCCGAAAGCGGGCCCAGGATCAACGCGAATCAGATGAGGACCCGGCTCCGGCGGCACGGGTTCCCAGGCAGGGACGACGAAGAGCCCGGGGGTGATGCGCTCCGAATGAAAGTGGGCGCGCCATCCCGTGCTCCAGTCCTCATCCTCGATTCGGCTCACTCTCAGAGCAGGAGGCTCCCCTTGCGGGAAGATGTCTCTCAATTCACGGAGAAAAATGTCGAGCTTTTCTCGGATATGATCTATGTCGTGCTGGCCGGAGAAGTAGGCTTTGATCAGGGAATCCTGCGTGCTGAGGCCTCGGCATCCGAGCTCGAAAAGGAAATGGCCGGCCGCCTCATGGGCTGAGGGGTGGAGGTCGAACGATACCTCTATCCATGAGTCGGTTTGAGAGGGTGATATGTCGGATGGTTTAGGAATGTTCAAAGACCTTTGCATGAGCCCGCCACACTCGGAAAGGTCTGGAGTCTTTTCTTGCGTTCCGAGGCTCCCGGGCTGGTCTTTTCTACGACTTATCTGCGAGGGAAACTTGCCCCCTCCACCGTTCCCCTCGCCTGCGCTCGGGGCCGGG
>JAGUZM010000449.1 GCA_020060805.1 Deltaproteobacteria bacterium
AATGGAGTAGTGGAGTAGTGGAGTGATGGAGTGGAGTGATGGACCGGCTAGTCTTGTCTTGCCAATACTCCATCACTCCAGTACTCCAACACTCCAATAGATTTTAATTCTTTCATGGAGGTTTTTCTATGCTTTTGCCAGAAGTCAAAAAACACTACGGAAAATTGAAATTCCTGATCGACGGGGAGTGGGTGGATTCCAAATCGTCGAGCATCGAGATCGACACCAACCCTGCAACAGACGAACCGATCGCCGAGTTCCCGATGGCCACCAAGGAGGAGGCGATCATGGCTGTAGAAGCCGCTCAGAGGGCTTTCCAAACCTGGCGAAATGTCCCCTTGAGAGAACGGGCTTACATGCTCTTCACGATGCACCACAAGTTCCGGGACAACTTCGAGATGCTCTGCCGCGTCCTCACCCAGGATCACGGAAGAACGATCGGTGAAGCGAGAGGGTCCGTGGCCCGTGTTCTGGAGAATATCGAGTCCGCCTGCGGCGCCGCTTACGGCTTGCCGAAACAGAATGAGCACGTGATCAACCTGGCGAACGGGATTGACGAGTACCTCACCTGGGAGCCCCTGGGAGCTTTCCTGATCATCACACCGGGAAACATCCCCATGCATGCCTGGTCATCCTTTGTGCCTTATGCCTTGGCGGCAGGGTGTACCGTGGTCATCAGCCCGAGCCGGCAGGATCCTGTGGCCGCCGAGACGATCAACAGGGTCGCCCTTGAGGCAGGGTTCCCCAAAGGCGTGATCAACATGGTCCACGGCGGAAGGAACATCAACAAAGAGATTCTCCACCATCCTTACATCAAGGGCGTGGGATTCATCGGGTCCAACAGGGCCGGATGGGAACTCTTCGGCATGTGCGGCAAACTGGGCAAGACCTCTTCGATCAACGGCAACGGCAAAAACCACGTCGTCATCATGCCCGATGCAGACATTGACGCTGCCATCCCGTGGCTCCTCAGGGCGTGTTTCGGGATGACCGGCCAGCGCTGCCTTGGTGTAGACAACGTGGTCGTTGTCGGGAACATCTATGACGAAGTGAAGGGCAAGTTCAAGGAAGCCGCTTCCAAGATGAAGCTCGGCTACGGCCTTGACCCGGAGACCGAGCTCGGCCCCTACACCACCAAAGGAGGTTTGGAAAAGATCCTGGAGTGGACGGAAAAATCCCTGGCCGAGGGAGCCAAAATGGTGCTTGACGGCCGGACCGTGAAGGTCAAAGATTACCCGAAAGGCTATTTCCTCGGGCCCATCATCATCGAAAATGTCGACCCCGACATGGCCATGGCCAAGGAAGAAGCCTTCGGGGCTGTTGCGGCCATGATGAGGGGTGAGAGCCTGGATCAGGCCATTGACTGGATCAACACCAAGACCGATCTCGGCCACTCGGCTTGCATCATGACGAGCAGCGGCAAGAACGCCCGAAGATTCATCCGTGAGGCGAATGTGGGCAATGTGGGGGTCAACGTGGGCGTAGCCCAGCCGTACGCGTTCTTCCCCCTCGGCTCTCGCCGCCAATCCTTTGTGGGCACGGCCAAGTCAAGGCTCGCTTCCATGAGGATGTTCATGGATGAGAAGACGGTCACGACGAGGTGGGTATAAAGAGGGTTCAAGGTGCACGGTGCAAGGCTCAAGGTATAAGGCAAAAAACAACCATCGGGCAACCGGCAACGGACCATGGACCATTGACCGATGACCAGGTTTATCCGAAAGAGGATTCCCAAGCTTGATGCGAGGGATCTTGCCACGGGCAGACGCCGCTTCAGCGACGATATCCCCCTCGAGCGCGCCCTGATCCTGCGAATTTTCAGGAGCAAAAAGACGCACGCCAAAATCCTGGATCTCGACGTGGAGGAGGCCCGTCGCACCCCGGGCGTGGTCGGCGTTCTCACGGCAGCGGATGTCCCTGGCAAGAAACTCTATGGCCTGATCATCAAGGACCAGCCTGTCTTTGCCCATGATAAGGTGCGCTTTCCCGGCGAAGCCATCGCCATGGTTGCAGCGGAAAGCGAAGAAGCGGCTCAGGCAGGTCTGGATCGCATCCGGGTCAGGTACGAAGACCTCCCGATCATCTCGGACCCTGAAACAGCCCTTAAAGGGGGGGCTCCCCTCATCCACGACAAGGGAAACCTGCTCTTGCAGAGGAAACTCCAGAAAGGCAACGCTTCCGAAGCGCTCAAACAGTGCTACACGGTGGTGAAAAGGACCTACCGCACCCCTCACCTGGAACATTCCTACCTCGAACCGGACGCAGGGGCAGGCTTTGTTGACGAGGATGGCACGCTGGTCATTTACGCTTCCACCCAAAATCCCCATTATGACCATCAGGAGGTCTGTGCCATCCTCGGCTTGCCCGACGAGCGGGTTCGCATCATTCAGGCTGCGACAGGAGGCGGATTCGGCTCCAAGCTCGACCTGACGGTGCAGGGATACATCGGCCTCGCTCTTCACCATTTCCGGCAACCCGTGCGCCTGGTCTACAGCAGGGATGAAGCTTTTCTTGCGACGGCAAAACGCCACCCCATGGAGATGGAGTTTGAGACCGGGTCTTCGAAGGAGGGAAAGCTGATCGCCCTGAGGGGAAGGATCGTGTGCGACACCGGCGCTTATGCCTCTTACGGCATCGCCGTCGCCACGCGGGCGGCTGTGCATGCCACAGGGCCTTACGAGATTGAAAACGTGGATCTGGAAAGCCTTTGCGTTTACACGAACAACCCTTTTGCGGGGGCCATGCGGGGCTTCGGCGTTCCCCAGATCGCCTTTGCCCACGAGTCACAGATGGATCTCCTCGCCGATGAACTGGGCCTCGATCCCCTGGAGATCCGCAAGATCAATGCCCTGAGGCCCGGCGCCAGGACAGGAACAGGGCAGGAGTTGACCAAGAGCGTGGGGATCCTGAAGGTCCTGGAACAGATCGAACCATATTATCTGGCAGCCAAGAGGGAATGGGCCGGGTCCGGCCATCCCGTGCCATTCAAGAAAGGCGTGGGCCTGGCCTCCATGTGGTATGGCATCGGCAGCACGGGTGTACAGAATCCGTCGAGCGCCAAGGTGGAAGTCGATCAGGATGGGAAGATCACTCTCTTTACGGGCGCAGCCGACATCGGCCAGGGTTCCTCCACGGTGCTTTCCCAGATCGCAGCGGAGGTCCTCGGTGTCGCCCCCCCGGAGATCCGCCTCGTCTCCGCTGACACGAAGCTGACATCCAACGCGGGAACGACATCCGCGAGTCGGCAGACCTACATTTCAGGCTGTGCGGTGAGAGATGCGAGCCTGAAACTGGCCGACGTTCTCCTGACCGAGGCGGTGGACGTGCTCAAAGCGCCGAAGGACAGCCTGGTCCTTGAAGATGGGTTTGTGCTGGATTCGAGACATTCGGACAACCGAGCCTCTCTGTCCAAAATCGCCAGGCGAGCGCAACTCAAGGGAATCCCCTTGGCCTGGCAGGGATACTTTGACCCGGTCACCACGCCCCTTGATCCTCAGACATCCCAGGGCGTCCCTTACGCGACCTATGCTTTTGCGTGTCATCTTGCTCTTCTCGCCGTGGACGTTGAGACCGGGGAGGTCCGGGTGTCCAGGATTGTGGCTGCCCATGACGTCGGCAGGGCGATCAACCCGCAGAATGTGGAAGGCCAAATTCAGGGCGGCGTCGCCATGGGGCTTGGTTTTGCTCTCACGGAGGAGTATGTTCCAGGGAAGACCTTGTCCATGGGCGACTACCACGTGCCCACCAGCCTCGATATGCCGCAGATCACGCCGATCATCGTGGAGGACAAGGAGCCCTCGGGCCCCTATGGGGCGAAGGGCGTTGGGGAGCCGGCCCTGATTCCGACGGCGCCTGCGATCCTGAATGCGATCGCCGATGCCCTGGGAGAGAGGATTTACACCCTCCCCGCCCATCTCGAAAGGGTACGAGAGTCTGCGATGAAACATGCTTCGGAAATAAAAAGGAGGTAAGATCATGTCCAAAGTCCTGCTTAAGAATATCGGGATACTGGTGAGCGGCAACATCGATAAACCCATCACCCAGGCAGACGCCGTCTGGATCGAAGACGGTATCATCAAGAAAGTGGGATCCCTGAAAGACATGGATGAAAAAGCGGCCCAGACGGTGATCGATTGCGCCGGATCAACAGTGACCCCCGGGCTCATCGATTCCCATGTTCACCCGGTTCTGGGCGATTTCACACCCAGGCAAAAGCAAACGGATTATCTCGAAAGCGAAATCCACGGAGGTGTCACAACCGCCATTTCTGCCGGAGAAGTCCACCTCCCGGGAAGGCCGAAAGATCCAGCCGGGACCAAGGCTCTCGCCATCCTGGCGGCAAAGTCCTTTGCCGGCTTCAGGCCCGGGGGGATGAAGGTCCTGGGGGGTGCGGTCATCCTTGAAAAAGGCCTTGTGGAGAAGGATTTCGAGGAAATGGCCAGGGAAGGGGTGCGGGTTGTGGGAGAAATCGGGCTGGGCTCCGTCAAGTCACCCGAAGATGCAGCGCCGATGGTCAAGTGGGCGAAAAAAAATGGAATGGTGGTGATGATGCACACCGGCGGAACCTCTATCCCGGGAAGCACGACCGTGGGGCTGGATCAGGTCATCCGATCCGGTCCGGACATCGTCTCTCATATCAACGGGGGGCCCACGGCGGTCTCTGCTGAGGAGTCGGAGAAACTGATCGCCCAGACCTCCATGGCCCTGGAGTTCGTCCACTGCGGCAACATGAAGGCTGCCGTGGAAGCGGGTAACCTCGTAGTCAAGCACAATGCCCTCCAGAGGGTCATCATCGGCAATGATGCACCCTCCGGAACCGGGGTCGTGCCCCTCGGCATCCTGAGGGTGATTACCCTCCTGGCCGGCATGACTCCCATCAAACCGGAGCAGGCGATCTGCATGGCTACGGGAAACACCGCCCGGGTTCACAAGCTTAACCGGGGTGTGATCGAAGCGGGAAAAGAAGCGGATATCACCATCATGGATACACCCATGGGCTCTGTGGGCAAGGACGCCCTCTCGGCCATTGCCGCGGGCGACGTTCCCGGCGTTTCGATGGTCCTGGTGGATGGGAAGATCGTGGTGAATGTCAGCCGCAATACCCCTCCTGCGGTGAAGAAAGTGACCGTGGCAAAAGCGTAACACCATGGGGTTGTGGAGTATTGGAGTGATGGAGTG
>JAGUZM010000128.1 GCA_020060805.1 Deltaproteobacteria bacterium
CGGGGCGCACTACATCGAGAACATCCTCTACCAGGAGATGACCCCCAAGACCTCTCACCCCCCGGTCAGGCTCAAGCAGGAAAAACTCAACCGTATCCGCCTCGATGAGCCGTGCCTGGCCGAATACGACGCCTTCATCATCAGGAGGAGAAACCAACCATGACAGAGCTCGACCAAGTCAGAGAACTGCTCATCCGTCTGCGGCTCAAGATCATGGCCCAAAACCTCGAGACCGTCATGACACAAGCCAAAGAGAAAAACCGCGACGCCCTTTTCGTCCTTCATCAGCTCGCCGAGGCCGAAGCAGAGCACCGATTGCAGAGCGCAATCAAACTCCGGTTCCAACAAGCCAGGCTCAACGAGAAAACCACCATCGACAGCTTCGATTTCCATCATCACAAGTCAAGGCAAGATCAGAAGACCCAGATCCTCAATCTCCTCAACCTCGACTTCATCTCAAAGAACCAGGATGTGATCTTGATCGGCAATCCCGGCACCGGGAAAACCTTCCTCGCAAAATGCATCGCCTATGCCGCATGCAATGCCAACCAGAAGGTCCTCTTCACCAGCGCCATGGACATGATCAATCATCTCATCGCCGCGGAGGCGGACCGCTCTCTTCTCAGGAAACTCCACTATTATCAATCCCCGGCGCTCCTCGTTTGTGACGAACTCGGGTTATCTCTCGCTTGGTCCCCAGGGATCGCGGCCTTACCCACTTCTTTGTTTACCGGATTAGAAGCAGCGCACATCTATGCCTCCTTGATGCCCCTGTCCATTTCTAGACCGGCCATTTCTGGACACTTTTTCACCGGCGGCAATAGAGGAGTATCACAGAGAAGGATGCAGCCTGGAGTTATGCCCCTTTTGCGGGAAGCGGCTGAACTTTGGGTGCAAGTTGAGCCGAACCCACAAGAAAAAATAACAAGGCAAAGGGCTAGAAATAGCCGAGATGGTCAGAGGACTTCATTGGAAAATTCACCCGCTTCTTCTTAGCTCGGTATTTCTGATCGATGTCTTCTCTTGAGGACATCCTGTTCACAAAGCTTGCCAAACTCCAAGAAAGATATACCAATTAACTAGATATAGTGAAAGGAGGCAATATGGCACGATCAAGACAGGAATCAGATTTGAACACATTGGCCAAACAAAGGTTGATGCATACCTGAGATCGATATTCTAAGAAACCTGCTCCTAGAGGAGGAAAGCTGTTTCAAAGGATCCTGACTTTTTCTTCAGGGCTGTAATGTTCCCGTTTCCTTTCAGCCATGGTGTTTTCCTCCGGTTCAAGTAGTTAACACAATGAGAGGAAACTCCCACCCCGTCAGAAGCGAGACAGAACACGAGTAGTATCGGATGGCCGAGAAGGGGATCGCCGCTCAGGATTACGACCATTTCATTTCTTCTAGGGCACTTCTGGTTTTCAGGTATCATTTCAATGTCCATCACGCATAACTGTGCGGGAGAAACTCGCATGAAGCAGGAAATCACCAAGAGAGTAACACCTGAAGAAAAGGAGTTGCGAAAGAAACTCGTTCAACTGGCGGAACTGGAAGGCAGGCTTGGCGAGAACGAACTGGAATTGACGACCATTAAGGCTGAACTAAATGCGTTTGCGACTTTGTACAAACGCACAGTGGGTGTGAAGTATGTCGAGCTCAAGGAGATCGAAGCGAGAATCGCGGAAGCCAGATCGCGGCTGAATCCACAAGATAAGGGATCTCAGGAGGAAGCGAAACAGGCACGGGACCGAGCAGAAGGGTCGAGGGAGTCGACAGAAAATGCAGAACAAGTCAAAGTAAGATCCCGCGCTTCCGACAATCTGAAAAGGCTATATCGCGAAGTTGCCAAACGTATTCACCCTGACCTAGCTGAAGATGATTTCGAATGCTCTAAGAGACAGGAGCTAATGGTCAAGGCTAACAGGGCTTACGAAGCGGGTGACGAGGAGACGCTTGGGGCTATTCTTAATGAATGGGAGGACAGCCCTGAGTCTGTTAAGGGTAAAGGAACTGTGGCAGTTTTAATCAGGATAATAAGGAAGATGGCGCAAGTTGAGGATAGGCTGAAGGTCATCGAATCAGAGATCAGGCGGCTCAAGAAATCCGAACTGTACCAGTTGAAGAGGAAAGTTGAGGCTGCCGAAAAGGAAGGAAATGAGTTACTTGCTGAAATGACGGCCGCAGTTGAGGCCCAGATCTCTTCAGCCAGAGAGCGATTCAATAGAATAATGAATCAGTCCAAGGAGCCAACACCTGAAGATCTCGTATTTTTCCGCCTGTTATAAAGATTATGGGACAAAAAAATGACTGACATCATTATGCTTGTTTTCGCTGCTGATGGAGGGGTGATGCCCCAGACGCTTGAGGCGGTCAATCAGGCCAGGGCGTCTGGAATTCCTATCATTCCCGCTTGTCGGTATAGCAGGGACTTCTGAAGCTTAGCATGTACGGGAGGGGCTTTCCTTATACGCATGATCTCAAGTTCCTATCAGGGTTACGACTGACAATATCTTGCCCCAATTATCAAATCTTCTGTCTTGGAGACCACATGACCCTCAAAAAGACATGATCGCCGACTCACTCGTAGCGAAAGAAGATAAAATTCATGCCGCCAAATCACGAACTAACCCGATCAGTAATGAAAGCAGTCGATCAAATCATCATTCGCTCCTTGAAATCATTTCTCGAATATATAAACAGACAGCGATGGATAGGCTGGGAAAACGAAGCCTTAAGCCTTTACGCATTCTGGTTTTTGCAAGAAGAGTGTTCAGATCGAGGTTCCCCTTTCAAACCAATTCAAATCGAAATTAAGGTAGGAACCGCTGATACGCCGAACATAGGCCAAACTCTCTAGTTCGAAAGGATTTATTAATTTGCAAACAGTTGAAGACCGCCATCTGAAGCAACAATGAAAAGGGAGGGGAGAGTCAAGGCAAAGTCGAGAGGAGTTTACGTCAAGGCTTAAAGGGATCGCAGTTGTGGGCCTCTGCCGTTTCTTTATTGATCAGGTAGATCCTGGCAAAACGGTGAACCTTGCAGATGCGAGTCTGGCGGTAAACGTTATGACCTGAAATCTTTTCCCAGTCGGCAGGTTTTTCGTAGATTTCAAGGTGACAGCCTTCAGGACACCTTTGGAGAAAAGGTGATCCGGGTTCCCACAGTTTCCCCGAAACGACCAGATAGCCCTTGTTCTTCCAATCGGCAATCAGCTGCACTAGGAGGTCGTTCATACTTCCGGCTACTCCTCATCAGTATGACCATTGAGCTTTTTCCTCAATCTTGTGGATGGACTGAAGGTCACGATTCTTCTTGATCGAAGGGTAAGCTGCTCTCCTGTGGCCGGATTCCTGCCGCTCCTTTATTTTTCGAGAAAATGAGCGTACTGAAGAAGTTGGAACAAAGCTATCGGGATTAAAACTTGACAGATAAGGGTTATACTATGTAAAGTGCTGAAACAGCATTTCACTATGTGAAACGCTGGCATCCCGAAAGGAAGCGGCGGAATGGGTTCCGGGAAAAAGGCCGAGTGGAATGGAGTGTTCCACGTCAGGGTCTCGTGGCAATTGTTTCCTCCTGGCACCGCCTCGTAGGAGGCGGGTTACCGGGTTGGATTGTTGCTGAAAAGATTATTATTGCTTGGCACTGGAGGCGATGGAATGAATGTACAAAAAAAGGTGTTCGATACCGATGTGCTTGTCATAGGGGGGGGCGTGGCAGGATCAATGGCTGCGATTGCCGCACGGGACACAGCACCGGTCGATGTCATCGTACTCGAGAAAGCGGCGCTTGTGCGAAGCGGTGATGCTGGAGCTGGCAATGACCACTTCTTGGCTCATCTCAACACCGGTCCTGAATGGGATACGGATGAGGCGATGGCTTCTTATTATAGTCGATTGTCCCAGGGACTCGCTCCCGTAGAAGTCGCTAAAGTGCTTCATCTAAACAGGATAAGTGAGATCATCGAGAAACTGGAATCCTGGGATATCCCGATCAAAGACCGAAAAACAGGACAGATTATCAGGACAAAGTCTTTCGGTCAGCCAGGTCCTTATTACATCAATTTTAAAGGAAAGAATCTTAAGCCTGCGCTTGCAGAGCAAGTAAAGAAGCGTAAAGTGCGGGTGATTAACCGTGTTAATGTGACGGGGCTCTTATCGGATGGCAAGAAGGTCTTCGGAGCAATGGGATTCAATGTTCGGAATGGTGAATTCTATGAGGTCCATTCGAAGGTTACAATCCTTGCTCTTGGTGACGCTACCAGGCTTTGGCCGAATGTCTCCGGCCTTCCCTTTAACACCTGGATGAGCCCTTTTAACAATGGGGCAGGGTATGCGCTGGCCTTTAAAGTAGGTGCCGAGCTTGCCAACATGGAGATCGCTGCCGTAACAGTCGTACCCAAGGGCTTCAGCGCAGCAGGCCTCAACGCTTTCACCGGCATGGGATCCTACCTATTGAATGCCGCTGGGGAGCGGTACATGCAAAAGTATCACCCCATGGGAGAGGGTGCACCGAGGAACACACTCGCGCTTGGAACCTATCGCGAATACATGGAGGGGCGCGGTCCGTGTTACATTGATTGCCGCCACCTCTCGAAAGAAGCTCTGAATCATTTAACAACGAACCTGCTCCCAGTTGATAAAGATACCTTAGTCATGTTCCTAAACCAGAAACGTTTACGTCTTGAAAAGGATCTTGTAGAGATAGGGATCTCCGAAATGCAGATGGCAGGTTTTACCGGATCTGTTAGCGGAATTATCATTGATCAGACAGGTAAAACCACCGTGGATCGTCTTTATGCGGCTGGTGCCTGCACGGTTCCTTCCTTCGCACTGTCCGGTGCTTTTGCTACAGGATACTCTGTAGGGGAGCAGGCTACTCGTGCCAGTGAGAAGCTCACACGCAAAGAATCGGGATGGGAAAAGAAGGTCGAAAAGGAAATTGAGCGTGTTTATGCGCCTTATAACCGATCGGAAGGCATTAACCCCAAGCGGCTAGAAAACAGATTACGCCAAATTATGTCTGATTACGTGGGCTACGTCAAAAATGAGCGGGGACTCAAAACTGGCTTGGCGAAGTTAGAGGCTCTCGAAAAGAACATCGACCATATAAAAGCCGAAAACTTCCATGAGTTAATGAGAACTTCAGAATTCCAGGACTTGCTCCTTGTAGGCAAACTAGTTGTGACATCCGCGCTCGCGCGGAAGGAGAGCAGAATGGGTCTTTCCCATTTCCGTGCAGACTATCCTGAAGAAAGTGACGCGAGTCCCAAGGACTCCACCATTATTAAAGCCGACCGAAAGGAGATTAAGGTCTCTTTCAGGCCTGCTGAGAAAAACAGGGGGAGGGTTTCATATGCCACCGGTAATCGATAATAAAAAGTGCAAAGGCTGCGGGACGTGTTACGCAAACTGCCCAGGTGACCTTTTCGTTTTTGATAAAAAGCAGAAATTGCCGGAACTGAAGTACCCAGATGAGTGTTGGCATTGCGGGGTTTGCCGCATGGATTGCCCTGAGAAGGCCATCCGTATTGTTTTTCCATTAGAGATGCTTTAGAAACTTTGGTGAGCAGGTATCAAAGTCTAGGGAGGTATTGATGAAAAAGCGGTCGATCACGACAATTTTACTGCTACTGACAATCCTTCTTTTTACTACAAGTAATCTTTCCTTTGCCGCAAGTTTTCCTACCAAGACAATAACTATCGTGTCGCCCTATCCACCAGGTGGAGGGAACGACATAGTCTGTAGAAGCCTTATTGACCGGAGCATAAAATAGTTTGCATTTTTGTAATATTTATGTCATATACCGAAACATGAAAATTCGCGATGCTCGTTCTCTTCCTGGAATTGCA
>JAGUZM010000041.1 GCA_020060805.1 Deltaproteobacteria bacterium
CTCCATCCGGTAAATCTTCTTTAGCTTCTTGCTCCGCACGAGAGCACACTCTCTCTTGAGGATCAGCACTTTCACCCCTTCCTTGTCCTGAAGGGATCTCAGGATCGCATCCGTTGTCGCCGACAGGTCGAAAGGATCCGCGACTTCGACTTTCGCACCCAGGGATGCGGAGATCTCTTCGAGGTCCAGCACCGGCGCCTCCTCTCCCGTGGCTGTGCGCCCTGTGCCGGGGTGGGGCTGAAAACCGGTCATGGCCGTGGCGCTGTTGTCCAGGATAAGAAGCACGAAGTTGGAACCGTTGTACCTGGCATTCACCAGGGCGGGCATCGCCGCGTGGTAGAAGGTGGAATCCCCGCACACGGCCAGCACGGGCTGGGTGAGGCCGAATCGTTCGAGCTGCCCGAACCCTGCGGCAAGGCCCGCGCCCGAACCCATGGCATGGATGGTCTTCATCTGAGAAAACCCGGAAGGCCCCATCCCAAGGCCGTAGCATCCGATGTCTCCCAGAACAAAGCCGTTCCGGCCGTCCAGAGCGAGGGCCCTCTTCACCGCCCAGTACGTTGCCCGGTGAGGGCAGCCTGCGCAGAAACCGAGGGCTCTTGCAGGAACGAGCTCTGCGGCCGCTTCACGGGCCCTCTTCACGTACCCTTCCGGTCTCGCGATGTCATCCCCCTTCATCAACCCCTGAAGCGCGGAAATGACCGTCTCGGGGCCGATCTCTCCCTCACCCGGGATCGTTCCTGTCGCCTTTCCCAAAAACCGCTTGAGGCCGAGATCCACACAATTCTGGGCAAACAGCGCCTTCACGTTGTTTTCCAGAAAGGGGTCCACTTCTTCCACGAACAGGATCAACCCGGCCCGCTTCAGATGCTTGAGGATAAGATTGTCGGGAAGAGGCCAGGTGGTGGAGAGTTTGAGGATACCCGCTCTGCCCTGCACGCCCAGGCTGATCACCGCCTCCAGGGAATACATCCACCCGCTCCCGCAGGTGATGATCAGAAGCTCCGGTTTTTCAGGGCCTGCATACAGGTTGTAAGGGGCTTCTTCAAAAAGGCTCCTGCCGCGGCTGAGCTTCTGGTGAAGGACCCTGTGGTTGGGTAAGGGGGGGAAAGAAAGGCGCGGGCGGGAGGTGTCGAAGTGTGCTTTCGGCGCGGGCCGAGCCAACTCGCCCAGGCGAACATTTCCCCTGCCGTGGGAGACCCGCGTCACGCTCCGAACCAGCACGGGGAGGCCCAAGGTCTCTGAAAGGCCGAAAGCCCAGGTTGTCATATCCTTCGCTTCCTGAAACGTGGCCGGCTCCAGGAGCGGGAGATCCCCGAGCTTCGCGAAGATGCGGGAGTCCTCTTCGTTCGTGGAAGAAATCCCTCCCGGGTCATCCGCCACGACGATCACGAGGCCTCCCAGAGTGCCTGTCAGGTTCAGGTTGAGCAGGAAATCGGCCGCCACGTTGAGACCGTTCTGTTTCATCGCGCAGAGCGCTCTCAACCCGGCGAATGAGGCGGCGGCAGCCACTTCCATCGCGACCTTCTCGTTGACAGACCACTCCACATGAAGGTCCAGGGCGTCCGCCACAGCGGAAAGGGACCCCACGATTTCGGAGGAAGGGTTTCCCGGGTAGGCGGCGCAGACCTTGACCCCGGCTTCCAGTGCGCCCCGGGCGATCGCTTCATTTCCCATCAGAAGGAGGCTCTTGCCGGGTGCGTCCTTGGCGATGAGGCTCATGGGCCCACCTCCCTCAGGATCTCATCCGTCACCTTCGGGGATAGGATGAGATAATTTTCCCCTGAAGCCCTGAGCGCAGAAAGAGCCCGGCGCTTCTTGAGGATCGAGGCCTCCTTGAGATGAACCCATTTGTGGTCAGGATACTTCCGGGTCTCGAGCACCCCCTTTGACTCGGCAAGGCGGAGGAGATCTTCTCCCTTCGGCGAGCGGATGATCACGGTGTTCCACCCCTCCTCTCCCTCCACCGTTCCCACGGAGAGGTCCGAAAGCTCGCCGGTCATGTCCAGGCAGACCTGGCAGCTCGGACGGATAAAGGAGCGAACCTCGTCCAGCGGAATGACGTGCCGCTCCTCTCCGGCCGTGACGTGGAGGAAGCGCTCCGGCGGCGGGGTGATGTCCATCTTGCTTATCTGCCTGTCCCCGAATCGGGCTTTGAGGAATTTCATGAAAGGATAGTAGTCCAAGGCCCAGGTGCAGAAAAGGCCGATCACGAGTTCCACCCTGTCCACAGGGGTTCGTTTCTCCAGGGGCGAGGCTTTCATCCGGCTGAGGGCAAGGACCTGGCAGGGAAGCCCTACCACCCCGATCCGCTCCTCTCCCTCCCAGGGTCCGCGATTGAGCGCTTCAAGGGTGTACCCGGCGGCATAGCTCGACCCTGCGCAGGAGATGACCTCTTCCCGGCGCCTTGCTATGCGGCCCTGGGGTAGAAGCTCCCCGTCCCGCTCCGTGAGGACCGTGGCATGGATCAGCCCCTCGCCGAGAGCAAGGTCAACCAGAGCGGAGACCACACCCCCGTTCTGCGCCCTTCCGGCCGGGGCAAGGGCTCTCGCCATCAACACCCTTCGGACCGGTCCTGTTTCGATATCTTCATACCCTTTTCCAAAGATGAAGCGATGAAGTGCGTCAAGGTCTACCTCGGTCCTGGGGCAGAAAGAGAAACAGCGACCTTCAGTGAGGTCGCAATCATCCAGCTTTACGGCCCTTCCCCTCCAGGAACGCAGGTACGGACAAAGAGACAGGCAGGCCCCGCAGGCTGCGCACTGACCCTGGTCCAGAACTTTTTTTTCCAATGCCTTGAGGCCTTTATTCATTCGCATTTCTCCGCATTGTTTTTCACCAGATAACATCGGCCGCGACAAAGCGTGGCCCTCCAGGCGCCATCTCTCATCTCCCCTCCACGATGGCAATCTCCCCCTTCGTCAACCCATAGAGGTGATAGACCCGCTCGTCAATATCCCTCTCCAGAGCGGATGTATCCGCCACCGGATCTATCTTCTTGGCAGCAAGCACCCGCTCCACCAACCCCACTACCGCGTCGTGTTCCATATTTTCCGTGGGGTCCAAAAGGTTCAACAAGGGGACAGGAAGTTGCGAAAGAAACTGGCGATTCGCGGACCGGAAGCCCCCTCTGAAGCGAGCGCTCACTTGCGGGAAGTACCACCGCAGCAACATTGAATTGAGAAGACCAAGCAGATAGTGCAGGCCGACTCGGTCATACCGTTCATTCAAAACAACGCCACCAACATCAACATTGTCGAGAAAATGCGAGCCGTTCCAGTCAATCGTGCATGCCAGCACTTTAACAAGTCGTGGAACACAGAGCTTGGGCAACTCCTGCCGCGTCATATTCTTCAGGTAGATGTAACCATGCCATTTGGAAGTGCCGCTCAGGCGTCCACTCTCTCGTGCTTCAAGCCGTCTTCTGTTTGCGACCAGATATTCGGCTGTTCTCGGCCACCGTTTCGTTAGTTCTTTCAAGGCGATGAGATTGGCCGTCTGATTTTCAATAACGTAAGGGAACAGAACGAATTGACGGTTTGGAAGTGGGGTATACGCATGGATGTCTGTTCCACTGACGAGGGGATGAAGCAGTTCCTTCTCGAACGTCCAGTCTCGACGCAGGGCCTTCGACTCAAGAGTGAAAGTCTTCGCAGTCTCCGACACGAATTTTAGGATGAAGACATCATCAGCGCTAGTCTGCAAACCAACGAAAATGTCCGCAACGTCCCCCAGTTTCACAGGCATGGCCTTCAGGCGCTCAAACAAAGCAGCACCGGGACCGACGGCGAAGTTCCATTCGGCTGCGGTCACCTGCTCAGCTGGAATCGAGGCCTCAGTGCCGTGATAGCTCTTGAGCCACCCGGGTAGGTCGTGGCCAAGCACGTATCTGCAACTGTCCACACCGGCATTGTGAAGAAAGAGCAAGCAAACGTAGTTTGTGCTCCCGGGGAAAACTTGCTGGTCACCGAAGTGAACAACATGGCTCAGATGGTTTCCTTTAGAAAGAAGGCCCCGAAGCGGTTGGCCGTATTGAGCGTTGAAGAACTTGTGCGGCAGGATAAAGGCCAGGTTTCCGGCTGGCTTCAG
>JAGUZM010000040.1 GCA_020060805.1 Deltaproteobacteria bacterium
AACCCGCCGATCTCGATGCCTGCAACAGCAAGCCGGCCTCCTGTGGGTTTATCCAGACAGCCCATGAGATTGAGAAGGGTGGTCTTCCCGCTTCCCGAGGGACCGATGAAAGACACAAAGGCCCCCTTTTCGACGGAGAAACTGATTCCCTTCAAGGCAGGGACAGCCGCTTCTCCTGTACCGTAAGTTTTCGTTAAATCCTGTGCGATCACCAGTTCCAAAATAGTCCTCCTTCTCTTTTCAATAAGTTCGACCTTGGGGCTTGCGGCGGATTTTCAGTAGGGCTGGGGAGGAGACATGCATTTCAGGGCTCGGTTTAATTTGCTCTTATACGGCTTTCCGGCCATGAGATCAATCAGGAAATTCCCGTATCCCCAATGTATCAGATGGGTAGTCGGCTGGCTGCTTGGATCACTGCCACTGTTTTGTGGAGGCGAGTTCTTCAGGTTCCCAGAAGGACCCAGTCTGGGATGGCGTAGACCGATCTGGTGATCTGACCGATTTCGTTGCCACGATATACTACAAGTCCGCCCTGGTAAGCATCACCGATCAGCTTTCGTGATCGCTCGATCGAAGCGGCGTCCTTTGCCGTGACTTTGGGCCGGTTTTTGATTTCGACCGCCAGAATCCCATGCTCGCCTTCAAGGAGCAAGTCCACTTCACTTCCCCCGGAAGTCCGAAGGAAGGAGGGAGTCACACGAATTCCCAGGGTCCAGAGATGAATCATCAACTGCGATATGATGGCGCTTTCGTACTGCTCACCTGTGAGCACTCCTGTCTGGCCGGATAGAACGCGCTGGACCCCGAGATCGCACCAGATCAGCTTGGGACTTTTTATAAATCTCACACTTGGGTTCTTGGCCCATGGGTTCAGCCGAAAAGTCTGATAGGACAACTCCAGATACCCAAGGTAGCGACGCACCGTGGTCACAGGGAGACCGGCATCCCGCGCGATCTCCGAGTAGGAAAGAATGCGACCAGTACGTAGAGAGGCCAGGCGATGGCATGTGCTGAAAGGTTCAAGGTCTCTCAGCCGTGCCAGGTCAGCGAGATCCCGTTCGAGGTAAGTCGTCTGGTAGGCGTCCAGCCATGCCAGCTTTTCTTCATCCCGGTACTGGAGTAAAGAAGGCAGGCCTCCCCACTGGAGCAGGTGGACGAGGGCAGACTGAGCAGCACCGGCTTCCTGACCGACCACTCCCCTCGTAAGTGGCGCAAGAAGTGCCGCCGGGCTCTCCAGGCCGTTCAGCAGCCGGGCAATAAAAGGATTATCCGGCTTCCTGCCTCCAAAATGGGGAGCCAGTTCCCCAACGGTGAGAGGCCATAGCTCGTACAAAAAAACCCTCCCTGCAAGAGACTCCCTGACTTGCTCAAGGAGCGTGATCCGGGATGATCCCAGGAGGACGGAAAAATCCAACTTTCCCTCGTCGTAGGCCCATTTCAGTTTATCAAGGAGCATTGGGGCCTTCTGCACTTCATCCAGGATGGCAGGCCCTACGGCCTGGTGCCACCCCTCGGCAGGCGCCAGCGCGAGCCTTGCCCGTTCACCGGGAGAATCGAGATTCAGATAGCGAAAAGCGTTTTCGTAGAGTCGCCGGGCGAGAGTCGTTTTTCCCACCTGGCGCGCACCTGTAACGACCACAATGCGCCGTGGAGGAGGTCCTTGAGGGAGACGTTTTGAAAGATATCTCTCAAGCATGAAAGGATTGTGCCAAATGAATATCGAAAAGTCAATATGCGACGCAATCCGACCATAGAATGGTCATTTTGCATTCCTCTTCAACAGGATTTCCTCCGTGGAGTCAAAAACCAAATAAGATAAGAGTGGATGACATGTCATTGAGCGGAAAATCCCGGAAACCACCCGTACCACCGGATCTTGGGAATGCCGATGCGAAAAAGATCCGGATTGATGTGCGGATAGGCTATCATGCTCAACAGGCGTTCGTGATCGGGGTCCGGGTATGGCGTTCAGCTTCATACCGTCATCAGCTCCTCGGGAAGGCTCTCCACAAAGGCCCTGATTTCGTCTCTGACCCGGCGGTAGTGGGCCATGGCCTCTTCATCGTTCCTGGCGTTTTCAGCCAACCTTGGAGGGTCGTCAAAACCTTTGTGGATCAACTTGGTTTTTGCGGGGAAGTAGGGGCAGGATTCACGCGCGTTGTCGCACAGGGTGATAACGTAGTCGAACTCCATGTTGCCGAAGGCACCCACATCCTTGGATTTTTGGCCGGAGATATCGAGTCGCACCTCGGCCATGGCCTTGACGGCTCTGGGGTCCACACCCCTGGGTTCCACTCCCGCGGAATAGGCCTCGAATTGATCTCCTTTCAAGTGCTTGGTCCAGGCTTCTGCCATCTGACTCCGGCAGGAGTTTCCGGTACAAAGGAATAGTAGTTTCGCTTTCCTAACCATTGCCTCCCTCCTGTTTGGCGCTTTCAACATTCGTAGCACTTACTTTGATTATCACCTTCGTTGGATTCTTCAGGTTGTTTTTCTGAACGCACCTCTACCTGCCTAATGATGCTTGATCTCTCGCATCTAGAGACAGGAAAGGGTCTCATCATGTTTTGAAGGCGGTGGAACCACCAAGACAGGTTTTGAGGATTGCCTCAATACCCTATGGGATGTACTCCCCAGCAGGGCCTCCTTGATAAGCCCCTGGCCCCGCGTGCCCATGACCACCATGTCGCATGGTTTATTCTCAATATGGTGCAGGATCCTTTCCGCTGGATGACCAGTCTCAACAATGATTTCATCGACAATGAAGGGGCAATCAGGAAGGTTGCTCGCCACCCCGTCACAAAAAGCCTGGATTCGATCCCGAATGGTTTGGAGGATCTCGTCCCGGTTGCTCTTCTGCATTTCCTCCCATCGGTCCCGGCCGTGGAATGCATGCATGATCATCAGGACATTGGGAGGCAGATTTTCGAGCACGTAAAGGATCGTTATTTTCGCACTGTAGCAGTTGGCCAATCGGACGGCATGACCAAAAGCATATTTG
>JAGUZM010000385.1 GCA_020060805.1 Deltaproteobacteria bacterium
CTTTTTGTCCAATCACGCCCACTTTCTCTTCCGTTGAGGGACGGAGCCTTTATCCAGGCTCATGAGACGGCTCCTGACCGGTTATGTGATCGGGTTTAACCACTGACATGGCCGCAAAGGCCAGTTATTTCAGAACCGCTACAAATCTATTGTCTGCCAGGAAGAAACCTATCTCCGACATCTGTACTCGAGGTTGGGGAAAAAGAGCGACCTCGACTAAAGGATCTCTCCGGCCCAAAGCATCCCGCAGAAATCCTTCCATGGGAGGACCGTAATTTGGGGTGATATTTTCCTGGGACGCGGCTCTTTGCAAATGATAAGGCTCTTCCGGGATTTGTTTTCTTCGTGAAAGAGATGGAGGCCCTTGGTCCGATCCCCAACGTTAGCAGAAGCTTTGACTTCGAGGGCGACATCTGCTTCACCGAGAATCAAGTCCACTTCCGCACCACTGGCTGTCCTCCAGAAGGTGATAGGAAATTCGAGCCTGCTGTAATGTCTGTATGCCCAGCATTCCTGAAGAATGAAGTGTTCGAATGCCCTGCCGTACTCTCCCGTCCCCTGGGTAAGAGAACGCTGTTCCAATAGAGATGAAACAATGCCTCTGTCAAAAAAGAAGAATTTCGCTGTTTCGATGAGGCGCCTCTTCTTCGATTTCCTCCAGGGAGGGAGTTGTCTCCCAATCAAGGTGTCTTCAAGAATTTGATAATACTCTCTGATGGTCTTCACAGAAACCCCTGCATCTCTTGCAGCGTTGGAGTAGTTCAGGAGCATCCCGTTTGTAATCGAAGCAGACTGCAAGAACTTCGAAAATGCAGGAAGGTTCCTTGTCAAAGCCTCAGCCTGGATTTCTTCTTTCAAATAGTCTTGAACATAACCTCGCAACTCCATTTCGCTGTTCGGTGAAAAGTAGTGAGATGGGATGAGGCCTGCCAAAAGCGCTTTTTCCAGATCAAAACCCTTCACTTCCTTGGTTACGAGAGGATAAAGCTCGAAGCGCCAAGCCCTTCCCCCTAAGAGGCGGCTATCCCCCCTTCTGAGTTTCCTTGCACTGGAGCCGCACAGCACGAATTGGTACCCTTTGTTCTCAATCAACCAGTGAATCTCATCCATGAGATGGGGTACCTTTTGAACCTCATCAACGACCACTGTCTTGGAAGGCTGAGCTTCGAGGATCTGTCTTAAAGAGGAAGGCCTCTGGCTTAAAGAAATGAACAAGTCGTAATCAAGTAAATCAATCCAGCAGGCATTGGGGAACTGCTGGCGGAGCAAGGTTGTTTTGCCTGTTTTCCTAGGTCCCCACAGGAAGGCGGACCGATCCGGAGGAACATCTACCTTTTGAATTCTCTTCACGAGCTCTTTTGTCACCATGGAGCTTTTATATGATAATTTTTACTTTAGGTCAAATGGTTTGTGATAATTTGGAGTAAACCTCCAATTATCACGAGGAAGGAAAGGTGGGCCGATTCATCGGAAGCAGGCCCCATATAAGCTCCCTTCGCTTAGGGTGTCTGCGGGAGGTTCTTGGCTAACTGTGAGAAGGGGTCACCCATCATACAGGGGTCTAGGCTTGAGTCATACATGAGGTGGTTTTTATTTGCTCGACACAGTTTTTCAACTGCTGATCCCTGGATACCTTACCCCTCTTCCTTTGTCATACCTTTTTCCATAGGGCAGGTTGAAATACTGGCTTGACAGACTGATGCCTCATTGAAATGTTTTTAGGCATGGGAACGACGATAAGAATAAACGGTGACCTCCTGCAGCGCGCCAAGAAACGAGCGGCAGAGGGTTTGACGATGAAAAAAAGATTTCCATCTTACGGCTGCAAGTTGTTGGCTGGCAAAAAGCCGCTGGGAACCAGGCCGGGCACAAAGCTGGCCGTGCTGCTGGCAGCTGCTCTGTGCGCTCTGCCGGTGTCGAGCCGGGGAGATCTGTCGCCGGTCACCTGGGGTGAGCGCATCGAGGTCGCCCGCGGCAAAGCCTTTCGCGGCCCCTGGCTCATGAACGAGTCCGTGTGGCACTTTGTGGACGATCCCACAGTGGCCGTCACCGATCAAGGCAATGTCGGGGTGGCCTGGGCTGACCATTCCCTGAAGGACATTCTTTTCCAGGTCTACGCTGCCGACGGCAGGGCTCGCTTCGCCGAGCCGGTAAACATCTCCCGGAGCCCGGGCACGTTCTCCTGGCTGCCCCGGCTGATTATGACTTCCGGTCAACCCGAGGAAGTGTACGTCCTCTGGCAGGAGATCATCTTTTCCGGGGGCACGCACGGCGGAGAGATCCTCTTCGCCAGGTCCGCCGACGGCGGAAAGACTTTCAATGAGCCCCTGAATCTCTCCAACACACCTGCAGGCGCCGGCAAGGGCCGCCTCACGGAGCGCATCTGGTTCAACGGGAACCTGGACCTGGCCAAGAGCGCCGACGGAACCCTCTACGCCGCCTGGACGGAGTACGAGGGCGCCCTGCGCTTCAGCAGGTCCACCGACCGGGGCGCCGGCTTTTCCGCACCTTTCCTGATCGCAGGTGGACGGGGAGAACCGCCCAGCCGCGGCCCCTCCCTGGCCGTCGGCCCGGCCGGAGAGGTCCATCTCGTCTGGACCGTGGGGGAAGAGCCGGCCGCCGACATCCATTACGCCGTATCCACGGATCAGGGCCGGACCTTCGGGAGCCCGCGGGCCATCGTTCAAAGCTACGGGTACTCCGACGCGCCCAAGATCGCCGTGGACGGCCGGGGAACGATTCACCTCGTTTACGCGGAGGGTCCTTTCGGTCCCCTGGAGCGCTATCACATCCGCTACGACCGATCAAAGGAGGGGCAAGGAGCGTTCCAGAAGCCGGTCAAGATATCGGCTGCGCACTCCGAAATTTTCAAAAGCGTGGGCTACCCGTACCTCGATCTCGACGGAGCGGGGAACCTCTACGTGCTGTGGGAACTCTTCCCCGACGATGATCTCCGCTCAAGGGGTCTTGGACTCACCTTTTCGGCCGACGGCGGGAAAACTTTCGCCTCCCCGGTGGTCGTTCCCGGCAGCCTTGACCCGGAGCTCGGGTTCAACGGCAGCCAGCAGGGGCTATTCATGAAGAAGCTCGCCGTCAACAAAGCCGGTGAGATGGCCATCGTCAACAGCACCTTCAAACAGGAGGGATCGAGCCGCATCTGGCTCATCCGCGGCCGCGTGACTGCAGGACGGTGACGTCACGCCGCATTGATTTTACCGCCAGCCGGTCGGCACAGCCATCATGTAGCCCGCCTTGATTTGCTTGACCGGAAAGGCCACCCCAACTATACTCCCCCCAAAAAGAGCAGACTTCCTATGATCTCAGTCATCAAAGCGGAGAACCATGCCTGATTTATCCTTTAATGCAGCCGGTCAAGATCAATGTTTCGAGGATTACGTCCCGGGTAGCGTCCGCACCTTCGGAACCATGGTGGTGGAAGAAGAGGAGATCATCGAGTTTGCCAGGCGTTACGATCCTCAGATCTTTCACATCGATCCGGTTGCGGCTCGCAAAACCGCATACGGCGGTCTCGTGGCCAGTGGCTGGCACACGGCTGCAATGGCCATGCGCCTGATTGTGGAGCACTATCTGTCTCGTGTGGCGAGCGCGGGTTCACCAGGCGTGGATGAGCTTCGATGGCTAAAGCCTGTACGCCCGGGAGACAAGCTGTCAGTGCGGGTGACTGTCCTGGAAGCGAGGCGGTCAGAGTCAAAACCGGATCGAGGCGTTGTCCGATCACTCGTAGAAGTTCTCAATCAGGATATGGCCGTCGTGATGAGTTTCAAAGGTGTGAACATCTTGCTCTGTCGAGACTACCCACTCGCCCCAAACGAAGGAACAGAGGATCGCTCCGGAATGAGATAGCGGAAAGGTAGCCCGTGTTCCCGGCGTCCCCCGACAAGGATGAGCGTTATATTCTCACGTTCGGGTTTTTGCCCAATGCCTTTACATTAGGCGCCCCTACTGGGCCTCCCCAGCCGAAAAACGTTTCTTCCTTCAGGTGAATTTCCTCACACCATGGGCATTGAAAGAACGTTCGTTTCGTTTTCCCGCCGTACCCATGATAGGAATACCCTGACTGTGGATGTTTTATCTCTTTA
>JAGUZM010000234.1 GCA_020060805.1 Deltaproteobacteria bacterium
AAGGGCGCCCAGGCCGCCGCTTTATCTGTATTTCTAGCCCGGTCAGGGGCAGACAAGGAGTCGATCCGCTCAGAGATCGGGCGACGCTTCGGCTACGACATGTCGCGGACGGTAGACGGCATCAGGCCTGGCTACAGGGCCGACATAACCTGCCAGGGCTCTGTGCCAGAAGCCATCATCGCGTTTCTCGATTCGACCTCCTTCGAGGACGCGATCCGCAACGCCGTCTCCCTGGGCGGGGATGCGGACACGCAGGCCTGCATCGCGGGTGCGATCGCAGAGGCTTACTACAGGGCGATACCGCTGGAGATTCTGCGGCAGGTCAGGCGACGGACTGCCAAGGCCCTGTGGAACACGACCTTAGAATTTAGCCGGAAGTTCGGCCTCAAGGAGATCGTCGCACAACTGGACGCCATCGACGAGGCGTAGGGCGCCTCTTGGATGCGGGTCGCCTGCTGAGGTGGAGCGGTCCACACCCATCGGTGGTGGCATCTACTCGGTGAGGTTTGCTCCCGGGCAGTACCTTCTCAACTCCTCCATAAAGCTGTTCCGATCCCTGTAGAGTATGGTGTGAATTCCTCTTTCCCGGGCTTTTTCCACATTTCCCGGATGGTCATCTATGAAGAGCACGCGCCCGGCTTCGACTCCCATGGCCTCCAGAGCATTATCGAAGGCGGCCGGGTCTCTCTTCGATTTGCCCTGGCGGTAGCTGTTGAACACAAAATCGAACCACTCGAAGATGCCGTGCCTTGAATCCAGCTCATCCAGCCAATTCGTCTGGTCGCTGAGAATGCCAAGGCGCATCCCCGAGCCTTTGAGGGACCTGACCAGGTCCATCATCCACTGCCTCACGACGAAATGCCTGAAAACCTCTTTTCTGAGAGACTCGTCATCGCTCTCGATACCCGTGGCGTCGCGAAGGGCTTGCCAGTAAACAGGCTCATCGACCCGGCCGACCACGTATCCGGTGTCGTGGACCATGTCAAAACCCGTTTTCGCAAATGCTTTCGGTTCGAGGCCGTTCATTTCTGCGATCGAAAGGAGGCCTCTCAGGAATCCCTCTTCAGCGATCACCCCGCCGAAATCAAAGAGAACCACATCCACAGTACAAGGTTTTGATTTTTCGGCCATCACCCAACTTCTCCCTTTCCTTTTGAAAATGGCATGGATACAAACTAATCATGAAATCGAAAAAAGAAGGTTTCCCACGCAGAACACCGGGGGACACAGAATTAAGCAATAAATGCAGTGACCTGTCTCAGCGGTCGGATTGGTGAACAGGTTTCCTTCACCCCGGCCTTATAATGTGACAAAATCCTCCTTAGGCAGGGAGGAACCCACACGTTTTGGGAAGGAGGTAAAGCCATGGCGTTCGAACAAAAGAGCAGGGAGATGATGATGCCGGATTTTTCCGCGATAAGAGCGGACACCGGCCTCAAGGAGGCGTACGAAGCTTTGAAGAAGAATCTGGAAGTCTCCCCCCAGGCACCCGCGGTAGTGGTCGTGAGCGAGAAGGGAAAGTATGCGGGCGTCCTGACGGTTGAGGACTTCATGAAGGAACTCCGGCGCCTTTACAAGGATGCCTGCGACAAACCGGGGCAGGGGGAATGGATCGCGGCATACTTCACCCACTGTGAACTGATGGGCATAAAGAAGGTCTCGGAGATCATGAGCGGCAAGCGGCTGTCAATCGGGGCGGGGGAGAAGTTTGAAAAGGCCTGTGAACTGATCCTTCGCAAAAAGCTGAACGCCCTGGCCGTAGTCGATGAAAACTCCAAGCCCGTAGGCGTCATCGGCAGAAGAAAAGTGTTGTCGGAGATCGGTGCCAGGATGTTCAAGTAGGCATGCGATCATCAATCGGTGCGAACCAGTCCGGGTCTCCAGGTACTTCCGCACCCTCAGACCGCGAGGCGGGAAGGAGTGTTCCTGTTCAAACCTCCCACTTGCCACGCTGACCGATCGAGCCCTGTTCGGCAAGGGCTCTACCCCAAATTCCAGAGTGATTAAAGCATATTGACCACGTTTCACCTTCGCGAGATGAGGGGTGGATGCCTTGACGCAGAGCCAAGAATAAGGTACATGTTGCCATAGCAATTACTGATGTTACCTAGTATTCACTCCAGCCGAGGCGAAACCCGCGCGGCTGACTTCGATGTTCGCCCTACTGACACTCTGGCTCTGAACGGAATAAGTGGCTGTAATGGCAGTGAACTACAATTTCGAATGGGACCCGGCGAAGGCTCAGGAAAATCTTAATAAGCACGGTGTGGCTTTTGACGAAGCCGCAACAGTGTTCGCAGATTCAAAAGCACTTTCCATATTCGATCCCGACCACAGCGAATCTGAAGACAGATGGGTCACTATGGGGCTTTCGGAGAAAGGAAGGCTCCTGATTGTGATCCACACCTTTCGTGAAGAGAGTGAAGAAGCTGTCACGATCAGAATTATTTCAAACCGGAAAGCAACAAGGCGAGAAACCGATACATATGGTGAATGAAAATGAGAAAAGAGTATGATTTTTCAAAAGGCGAAAGAGGAAAATTTTATCGCCAAGATATGAAGCTGAACATCCCCATTTATCTTGATGATGAAGTTTCAGCTTTTGTAGACAAAATCGCCGCAAAGAAGGGAATTGACAGATCCTCAGTCGTAAACCAACTTCTCAGGGGCGATATAAAACGGGCAGAGGCGATGGAATAAGCCTTCGGCGTGCCGCTCCATTCAGCGGACTTCCTATAAAGAGGCCGCCGCTGACTTTGGAGGTTGGCACGAAAGGTCAGTAATGCGCTGGAGGATAAGATGATTGAAAAGAGTGTCAGGAAGCTTGATTTGAAGAGGGACTCCTCCATCAAGGAAGATTTGGCCTACTGGCTGAGCAAGACACCCAGAGAGCGAATCGCGGCCATTGAGTTTCTGAGAGGTCGATACCATGGAAGTTCAACAAGACTTCAGAGATCTGCTCGAGTTGTTCAACAAGCACAGGATTGATTATATCATCGTTGGAGCTTACGCACTGGGTTTTCATGGCGCTCCTCGTTACACGGGGGACCTTGGCGTCTTTGTGTAGCCGGATTCTGTCAATGCACGAAAAATCATGCAAGCCCTTGAGGAGTTTGGGTTTGGATCTGTCGGACTCACGGCTGCTGATTTCGAGGAGGAAGGGAAAGTTGTCCAGCTGGGGTTTCCTCCGGTAAGAGTGGACATCATTACCTCGATCACCGGGGTCACATGGGAACAGGCCCGATCGGGCAGGGTGGAAGGCCATTTTGGAGATGTGCTGGTTCGCTTTATCGGTCGTGATGAGTTCATTGCAAACAAGAGAGCCTTAGGTCGCAAGAAGGATCTTGCCGATTTGGAGGCTATCGGAGAAGACTGAAATCGAGTCATGCCGAGCATCCCCCTGCCGCTGCGCTGCCAGGCCGGCCCAAGGCAACTTCTTAAGATGCTGAATAAATTGCACCAAAAGCGCCCTGTTTAGGGTCTCAGAACGCTGTTTCGCCGGGCAAAGGGGCTTTGGATTAGACCTATCCGAGGCAGAGAAAGAATCTGCACCGAGAGAGAGTCATAGAAGTGCATTTTGGGGCATGAAAATTGTGGTTTAAGCCCATGAAAAAGTCCTTCTTGGATGGGATGAGTGATATGCAAGACATCAAAAGCTCCCTAAAATACCGAAAACTGCTGCCCAACGAGGAGCGATTCTCCGACCACAAGATCGCCGCCGCTGGATCATGGTCGAACTCGGCGAGCACTGCCACACGCACATCATACCCCGAATGAAAAAGGTGATTGACGGCGAGGATCAGCT
>JAGUZM010000500.1 GCA_020060805.1 Deltaproteobacteria bacterium
GGTTTTTCGGGCGGAACGGCCCGAGGCGGGTGTGCATGTCGTTCTGTTTTACGAAACCCGCCCCCTATCCAATTTGTTTGAGGGCCAGGCCCGAAAGCGGCATCCTTTCAATCGGGCTGCGCCCGAACCTCTTTACCTTCGAAATCTAACCCTCCTCATTTGATCCTCTTCCCGTGGCCGGGTCCAAGGATCGTTCTATCGCGCATTTGTCGCTGCATTAGCGCAAAAACGGTCTTTGTGATCTACCCCCGGTTCGTTCGATTTCCGGCCCATGATCATTCTAAAGATTGTGCAGTGGTGCTGAACACGTAGGTTTAAGGCCAGGATGAAATCCGGCCGTCCGGTGGCCGGCAGTCTCCAAGGAAAAGACTGCAGTGACGTTATTTGAAGGAGTTCGCTTATGTCTAAAAACAATATGAATAGGGGTAAATCCTCAGCTGACGAGAGAGCGGCCGCCAAAAAGGCTGCCGTGCTGGGAACGCAGAAAAAGAGTCGCTTGCCTTTAATTCTTGGCGTTTCGGCCTGCGCGGTTGTCGTCGTTCTTGCCGGCCTTTTCTCTTTCCGGGGATCCGGCGAGACCGCTTCGGTTTCCATCGTCGCGTCGACCGATACGGTCACCTTTCCTGTCGCGAGCTTCGAGGATGGAATAGCCCGGCACTACCAGTTCAAGACGGGTGACGGGTCTCGCATCCGTTTCTTCATTCTCAAGAGCTCCGACGGCATGATCCGCGCCGCCTTCGACGCCTGCGACGTGTGTTGGAAAGCCGGCCTGGGTTACTACCAGGAAGGGGATGTGATGGTCTGCCGGAACTGCGGACAGAGGTTTGCCTCCGTCAACGTGAATGTGTTGAGAGGGGGGTGCAATCCGGCCCCGTTGGACAGGTCTGTTGTGGGCGACCAACTGGTCATCAAGGTTAAGGACATCCTCGACGGTAAAAGATATTTCGATATTCCAGGAAGGAGCTGACCATGACGTTGAAGAGCATCGTTCTTTCCAACCTGAAGAGACGAAAGACCAAGGCGGCCTTCATTCTCGTGGGGTTGCTCATCGGGGTCTCCGCTGTCGTGGCCTTCATGAGCCTTGTCAATGCCCTGACCCATGACATCAATGAGAAACTCGAACAGTACGGGGCCAACATCCTCGTCGTTCCGGAAACCGAAAACCTCTCCCTCAGTTATGGAGGACTTTCCCTGGGCGGCATCTCCTTCGACATGCAGGAGATCCGGCAAGAGAGCCTGGCAAAACTGAAATCCATCAAGAACGCCGCAAACGTCGCTGCCGTCGGCCCTATGGTCCTGGGCGCGATAAAGGTGGACAGCCACAACGTCCTCCTGGCCGGCATGAACTTTGAGGTGTCCCGGTTTCTTCGGCCTTGGTGGCAGGTCGGAGGCACGTTTCCGGGTGAAGATGGGGTCCTGGTAGGTTCCGAGGCGGCACGGATTCTCAAACTGGGCCTGGGCGACAGGGTCCTGGCGAACCACCGAGGCCTCACTGTGACAGGGATTCTGGATACGACGGGTTCCCAGGATGACCAAATCCTGTTTGTCCCCCTGGCCACGGCGCAGTCGATTCTCGGCAAGGAGGGGCGGATTTCCATGGCGGAGGTCGCGGCCCTGTGTGCCGGGTGTCCCATAGAAGAGATGATTAGGCAGATTTCAGAGGTGATCCCTGGAGCGAAGGTGATGGGCATCAAGCAGGTCGTCGAGGGACGCATGGAAACGATACATCATTTCCAGAAATTCGGTATCGGGATATCGGCGCTCGTCATGCTGGTGGGGGGACTGGTCGTTCTCGTGACCATGATGGGGAGTGTCAGGGAAAGGACCTCTGAGTTCGGAATCTTCCGGGCCATCGGGTTCCGAAGGAAACACCTGATCCAAATCGTTCTGTTGGAGGCGGGGCTCATCTCAGCCGCTGCCGGTGTCGCAGGGTATTTCGTGGGTCTTGGCGCCACAAAAGCCTCTATTCCCCTTTTCACGAATAGCGTGGGGGTAGCCGTCCATTTCAGTCCTGCCATGGCAGGGGGAGTCTTCGCCTTGGCCGTCATTTTAGGGCTTGTTTCAAGCGCCTACCCCGCCCTGCTGGCCGCCAAGCTGGACCCTAACGAAGCCCTTAGAACTCTGTAGGAGGTAACGTATGAGTTTCATCAAGGCGCAGAACATCACAAAGCATTATGGAAGCGGTGACGCAGCGGTGAAGGCCCTTCGAGGCATGACATTCGATATCCAACGGGGTGAATTCGTCGGTGTGATGGGGGAGTCCGGTTCCGGAAAATCGACCCTTCTTTCCGTCATGGGGGCCTTGAACACCCCAACGAGTGGGAAATACACGGTGGACGGGCTCGAAGTCTATGGCCTCAACTTGGACCAGAGGGCTGATTTTCGGCGGGAATTTCTCGGGTTCGTGTTTCAGAGCTTCCACCTGATTCCCTACTTGACGGTCTTGGAAAACGTCATGCTGCCCCTGACCACGCTCAAAATGAAGGGCCAGATGAAGCGTGACATGGCTGGATATGCCCTGGAACGCGTTGGGCTGGGAGGCAAGCCGCATCGCCTCCCGAGCGAGATCTCGGGGGGGGAACAGGAAAGGGTCGCTATCGCACGGGCCATCGCGAACGAACCCCCCATTCTTCTTGCCGACGAGCCGACGGGGAACCTCGACTCGAAAACGAGCAAAGACATCATGGATTTGTTTCAGAAGTTGAATGCCGATGGGGCGACCATTGTCATGGTCACCCATAACCGGGATTGCGCCAGCTACGCCACAAGGATTCTTCAAGTCTCAGACGGTTTCCTGGCGGCGGGAACTGCAATCCGCGAGGTGAAATCTCAGGCGGCCTGAGAAAGAGACCCGTTGAGGTCCGATGGGCCTGGAGAAAGGAGTGTGACCATGTCCGAGAAAAAACTCATCTCATCTAAGCAAGGCAAGATGCTGGCGGTGCTCGCGGCCTTTACCGTCATGCTTGTCATCGTGTTTGGTTACAATACGTTTTCAGGAGACAAGCCCGGCGGGACGACCGTCACGGAGTATCGCAAGCAAGCCCCGCCGCCCGGATGGAATGACAAAGCGGCTTCGAAGAAGGATGGGAGGCAAGATTCCAGAACGGCCTCCCTTGTCAGTTTCAGCGCCGACACGTCAAAGGCGGTCCTGAACGTTAAGGGACTATCCTGTTCGTCCTGCATTCAGAACATAAAGGATGCCCTCGCCGGCATCCAAGGGATAGAGGATATCCTCGTGGATATTTCGAGGGGTTCAGCCCAGATCTACTACAACAGCAGGACGTTGAAGGAGCCCGATCGCATCGCCCAGGCCGTCACCGCGGGAGGCTACCCTGCGGCCCTGATCAAGACTTATTCTTCGGGGGACCTTCGAAAAGAAGAGGCCGTGGCAGCCTCCAAAGCCCGGTATTACATCGCCTCCGTCGGAGGCTGGGACATCGCGCGCTCTGACATGGACACCCAGCTGGATCATGCCAAGCGGAGATACGCGAAGACCTACGGAGAGAATCTGTTCTTCACCACCCAGGGGATCGCCCTGGTAGATAACCTGCGGGTCCAGATTGTCTCCAGACTCATAGACGAGGGGATCATGATGCAGGAAATCACCAAGGCCGGCTATAAAGTTGATGCCCGGGCAGTGGATGATGAACTTCAGAAAGTCGTGCAGCAGAGCGGCAGGGGACCCGAGGAGTTCAAGACGGCCTTGGCTGAAAACGCCATGACTTTTGAGTACTTCAGCAAAAGGGTGGAGACACAGACGCTGATCAACCGGTACCTGGAGGAAAACATCCTGAGGGGGGCGTCCAACGACGTGGAAAAGCAGTCCCTCTTCACCTCCTGGTTCAACAATGCCAAGATCCTGGCAGAAGTCTCGTACTATGACAAGGACCTTGAGCGCCTTGTGCAACAGCTGAGCGCGCGGGGCGGATGCGGCGGCTAGCCGGGAAGGCATTTAGCGGGGGTGGGCCTCGATGAACGCGGAGGCTTCCACCCCGCCGGCAGGCCCCCCACCCTCAGAACCGGTATGAGTAACGCACGCCGATCGTGTCGAGACCCTCGTTCGGCCTCGCCAAATAGGCGTTGGAGACATGATCGAACATGATCGACACGCCGTGACGCCCGCCAAACAACAGACCGATTTCAAAGGGTATGCGAAAGAGAATTCGCGAGCCCAACTGCTTCCTATCTTCTCTGTTGTCCAGTTTGCCGTCGTGGGCCGCCAGCCCTGCACCGAGATCGATGAATAGGCCCGAATCCCAGACGTATCCCCACAAGAGACCGGCGTAGACCTTACTTGTGTCCCCTTGGCTGTTGAGGCTGAAGCCCAGATTGGTGCGCAGGGTGCCCGAAAACAGAGGATACTCGGGATACCCGAATATGAGTTCGGCGTTGAAATCGACGCCCCCTTCCTCCGTAATGCGACTCCACATGGGCACATCGTGGGCTAAAATCCCGGTGCGAATTTCGTTCAGCCATTTGCCATTGGCTTGACCTATCCTGTCCTCACTCCATGCTGCCTGCGCCCCGAACAGCGTGATCAGGACTGCAATGATTGCCGTTTCACTGATTCGATTCACAACTGAAACCTCATCCCGGTATTCCTTGCGATACCCGGAGCTATAGTTGTTTCCTTTCGAGTCCGCCGATCAAAATCCTTCCCCTCCTGCCCAAAGCCACCATTCCAAGAATTCCTCTGGAGAATCATCTTTTTCGAAACTTACAGCAATTCCCCTCCCTTTTGCAACCACAGCCCATCGCATTGTCCCTCAGGAGCTCTGCCTTCCTGTCCGATCAATGCCCGAACCTGGCCTGGGAATCTTCAGCAAATTGATCATACGGTGGCTTTCGCTCAGGCACTCCCACGATTTCCATCAATGGCTTTCAACGACCTTACCGTTCCATGCGCCAGCTTTTTCTCCCGGTGTGCTTGACCATGTGGTAGGTATACAGGGTATTCGTGTCGCCATTCTGCTACATGGCAATCGGCTCGCAGGAGGGTCGCGTTCCTTAAAAGGCTGGACGAAAAACCCGCACGGAAGTCCAAGCCTATTCGTTTCGTGCCCCATTCGTCTTCTTAGGGGACGTTCTTTACAAATTACACAAATTATGATACAAGCTAGTGAATGATGACTGAGAGCAAGGAGAGTGTACAATGCCGAGACAGGCCA